>CAYMMH010000025.1:1675-6770 GCA_964391525.1 uncultured Gammaproteobacteria bacterium
GAACAAAAACAATAATAAGCTTCACCTTTATCAATTAATTCTTTAACATATTTTTGGTAAATATCTAAACGTTCAGTTTGAATATATGGACCATAATTTCCACCGATATGAGGACCTTCATCAAATTTAAAATTTAACCAATCTAAAATATTTATTAAACTTTCAATTGAGCCTTCAACTTTTCTTTTTTGATCAGTATCTTCAATCCTTAAAATAAATTTTCCACCCATACTTTTAGCTAAAGCATAACCAAATAAAACAGTTCTTAGATTTCCGATGTGTAAAAAACCGGTGGGTGATGGAGCAAATCTTAATCTTATATTATTCATATTATTCTATATTTAAAAAGTTTTTAAATTTATTTAAAAATATTTTTATACCTTCACGTCTTATGGGATGAACTTTTTCTAATACTTCATTAGCTTTAACCCATTTCCAATCAGAATGATCCCAATAATTTATTTTAATATCAGTATCCTTTCCAATAAATTCAGCTAATAATAAACTTTGATATTGTCCTTTATATCCATAACGTCCCGGAGTATTAGATTTATATTTATAAACTTTCTTAAATATTTTTTTAGGAACAAAATTTGTTATTCCTAATTCTTCATACATTTCTCTAATTCCAGCTAACTTTATAGAATCAGTATCTAGTCCTCCTTGAGGTATTTGCCAATGATCTGACCCATCCGCTCTTTTTACTAGTAATACTTGGTAATTTTCCATTTCTGGTCTATTTTTATTATCTAAGGCGGTATAAGGAACAATTACTTTTTTATACAAAAAACAAGCCACATTTTTTCTATAAAAAAACGGATTTATAAAATGCCATTTTAAAAATTTAAAAAGAAAAACAAAAATAGCTCTAAATATTCTTCTATAACGATGGGGTTGTTTTATTAATCTCCACAACCATTCTAAACCCATTTTTCTCATTAATTTTGGAGCTCTTACTATTTTTCCAGTTAAGAAATCTAAGGCTCCGCCAATTCCAATGGCTAATTTAATTGATGGTAATTTATTTAAATTATGAAAAATAAATTTTTCTTGATGTGGAGCTCCGAAATTACAAACTAAAATATCAGCTGAAAAATCAGATAATTTATCATTTAACAATAAATCATAAATTTGATTAACTTTATTTTCAGCTTTTTTTATTAAATTACTAATAAAATTTTCTTTTTTAAAATTAAAATTTAAAATCTTTTTTTTATCAGAAACAGAAAAATTATAATCACCATCTTTTATTAAAAAAGTTAATCGTTGATAACGATTTTTTAAAGCAATAGATATTTCTTCTTTAGAAGATAGTCCGTTTTTATTATTTATTATTAAAACTTTTTTATTAAGTTTTTCAGCTATGCCTAATATTTCAGGTAAAGCGTCAGCTCCTGTTATTCTAGTCAATTTTTTGCCTAATAAAATAGCTGCTATCTTCAAACCAAAACCATCAGCTAAAGATAAATCAGCTTTATTTAAAATATTAAAAAGTTCCTCATCTTCTTGGGCTTGTAGAATTATTTCTGGATTAGGAGTAACTATATAATTTTGTTTATCAGAATTTAAAAAATCATTTATTCTAAGTAATAATTTCTCGTTTTTTATATTATTATCTATATCAATTCCTAGTATATTTATCATAAGTTTTTATTAACTTATTCTATTATATATTAAATATTTGGTTTAGTAAATAATTATTGGACTTTTTAATAAAAATTTGTTAATATTTTAAAGTAATCAATCTTAAAAATATATGAAAAATTTAGAACAAATTTCAAAAAAAATAAGTTTATTAACCATTGATAATCCTCGTAATCCACATAAGATACAATGGTATAATATAATCAATCCGGGAAAAAATGAAATAAAATATTTGAAAGAAAAATTTAATTTTAAAGAAAAACATTTAGAAGCATCCTTATCAACTATTTCAGCTCAAAGACCAATGATTTTTCAGGAAGAAAAATATTTTTTTATTATTCTTCACTTCCCTATTTCTTATGATAATAAAGTAATACCTGGAGAAATAGAATTCTTTTTTAGTCATGGATATATAATAACCCTACATGATGGGAATATTAAAACCTTAAATGATTTTTTTGAATTTTGTAAAAAAGATTCTATTTTTTTAGAATCATATAATTTAGAATCATCAGCTGTTCTTTTGTATGAAATATTAGAAAAATTAGTTCAGGACTCATATATATTATTGGATAAAAATAATATTGAAATTAATGAATTAGAAAAAAAGATTTTTGAAAGCAATCAAGAAAAAGTTACTTCTCAACTTTTAACTTTAAAAAGAAATATAATAAATATCCGTCGCATAGTTCAAAATCATAAAAATATAATGAAGCAATTAACTGAAATGAAAAGTAGTGTATTATCCGAAGAACAAATTATGAAATATTATGGGATATTAGCTGAACATTGTCAAAGAATATGGGAATTCTCTGAAAATCAAAAAGATATAATCAATTCTTTACAAAATACCAGTGAATCTATAAGTAATAACAAAACTAATAATATAATGAAGACCTTAACGGTTATATCCGCCATATTAATGCCTTTAAATTTAATTGCTTCTATTTTAGGAATGAATCTAGATCCGGGAGAAAGATCATTTTTTATGGTTATATCGTCAATGTTAATAATCGCTGTAATATTAATGATATTTTTTAAAAAGAAAAAGTGGTTATAAAAACTAAGTAATATATACAAAATAACAAAAACCGTTTAAAAACGGTTTTTATTATTATCTTAATAACCTTGACTTAATAATAATTTAATGGTCATATTTAATTTTTTATCTATTTTCATTGGTTATTATAACTCTTGACATATTTTTTAAAATATGCTACAATTATTCGTTATATAAAATATATGAAAATATACTTAGTAGGACAAAAAGGACTTCCAGCCGTATCAGGCGGAGTAGAAACACATGTTAATAATTTAGCTGTTAAATTAGTTGGATTAGGACATGAAGTTTTTGCTTATACTCGATATAACTATACTGATAAAAATCTTAAAGAATATATGGGAGTAAAACTTATTTCTTTACCAAGCATACCTGGTAAGAATTTTGATGCTATCAGTCATACTTTTTTTGCCTGTTTAGATTTTATATTTAAAGCAAGAAAGGCTGATGTTATTCATTTCCATTCTATAGGTCCATCATCTTTAATTTGGATGATAAAACTTTTTCGTCCTAGAGTTAAAGTTGTTTTTACTTTTCATAGTCAATGTTACTTTAATACTAAATGGGGAAAATTTGCTAAATTTTATTTAAACATTGGAGAAAGAATTGGTTGTAAAATGGCTGATGAAGTTATAGTTATATCTAAAAATTTAAAAAAATACGTAGAAGAAAAATATAATCGTGATATAGTATATATTCCTAATGGTGTTAATACTTTAGATCCTTTACCAGCTGAAATTATAAAAGAAAAATGGGGATTAGAAAAAGGTTCATATATATTATCAGTGGGTCGCTTAGTAAGAAATAAAGGATTAGAATATTTAGTTGAAGCTTATAAAAATTTAGATACAGATAAAAAATTAGTCATTACTGGGGATGGTAATTTTCAAGATGAATTAATAAAATTAGCTGACGATCATAAAAATATTATATTTACCGGTAATCAAACTGGTCAAGTGTTAGAAGAATTATATTCTAATGCTGCTATATTTATTCAACCATCTGAAGCTGAAGGTTTATCTATTGCCCTCTTGGAAGCTACTTCATATAAATTACCTATACTTATTAGTGATATACCAGCCAACAAAGAAGTTGTTGAAAATAATGGTATTGTATTTGAAAATAAAAATAGTAAGGATTTAGAATTAAAGTTAAATGAATTTTTACAGGATACAAATAATCCAGCTATTGACAAAAATGTAAAAGTTTTGTATAATAAGATAGTATCACAGTACAATTGGAATGATATAGCAATTCAAACTGTGAATATATATAAAAAAGTTCTTTAAAATATTTTCATTTTTATGATTAATGGTTAACACTATAAAGATCTTTATTATTAGAGATTTTTACAGTGTTAGCCATAATGGTTTACATTATTATAATAAAATAAAGTAAAAAAAAAATTATAAAAAATTATAAAAATGAAAAAGTTAATCGTTTTATTGCCTTTTATATTAGGCTTAGCATTGTGGAGCTGCGAAGAAGTCACAGTTCCGAATCCTGGAGAAGGAAGTTCAACAACAACCAATTACTACAACAATAATAGTGGTAATAATGGTAGTATTCCCTATTTTAAATGGACTGGTTGCCAACCGCAGACGCCTATATTTTTAGGTCGGCAAATCGTTTCAGGATACACGAATGTCTATGATAATTTCTTTAAGATTTATCTCGGGGGATCGCTTGTTGATCCAAATCCGTTGTATATCAGTTCGTTTTCCATTCCACATGTAGGACCCGGAGGACAAACAATATACGTAAATGTGATCAATGATGCCACATATACGATCACGGCCATTGACAATACTTACCTGTATTACACAATCAGATGTATTGAAGGAAGCACTCTCAAATACAACATTGCCAAATTCTATGCCGGAGAATGGAGATGGTTTCTCCGGTATGATCAGGGTTATCAATTAAATTACGACGATGGGATTAATAACATTTATACAGTTAATCTTTAACTGTAATAATATTATCAAACCCATCCGACACAGAGAGGTTCTAAATTGAACCTCTTTTTTTATTTCATCTAGATATTTATTTTTTTATTTTAGAATTTGAAGCCACTTGAATAAATCTTACAAATAAAGGATGAGGGTCTAATGGTCTAGATATGTATTCGGGATGAAATTGAACTCCAACAAAGAAAGGATGATTTTTTATTTCTATTGCTTCAACTATTTTATCATCTGGTGAAGTTCCTCCAATAATTAAACCTTTTTTTTCAAATAATTCTCTATAATCATTATTAAATTCATAACGATGTCGATGTCTTTCTGAAATTATATTTCCCTTCTTCATTTTTTTATAAGTATCTTCTATTATTGTTCCTTTTTTTAATTTACAAGGCCAAGCTCCTAAACGAATAGTTCCGCCATAACC
>CAYMMH010000026.1:0-6316 GCA_964391525.1 uncultured Gammaproteobacteria bacterium
CAAAGAAGCAAATACTTCTCTGATATCAGAAAAAACTCCAGTATAAGTAGCTGGATTAGAACGAGGGGTTCTACCTATCGGTGATTGATCAATGTCTATAATTTTATCAATATAATTATCACCTAAAATAGCCTTATACTTTCCCGGTTCTTCTTTTGATCTATAAAATTTTTTATTTAAGGCTTTAGCTAAAATATCTATTATTAAAGTGGATTTACCGGAACCGGAAACACCACTCACAACTACAAAATTTTCTAAAGGAATTTTAACATCAATATTTTTTAAATTATTTTCTTCAGCTCCAATTATTTCTAAAAATTTACCAGTTTTTTTTCTATAAGATGCTGGGGTTGATATCTTTTTATCACCAAATAAATATTGAGCGGTTAAAGAACTTTTATTTTTTTTAAATTGATTTAAGTTTCCAGAAAACACCACTTCTCCGCCATGTTCACCGGCTAAAGGACCAATATCTAAGATATAATCGGCTGATAACATCATATTGGAATCATGCTCTATAACCATTACCGTATTACCTTTATTGTTTAGGCTTTTTAGGGTAGCTATTAAATTTTCATTATCTTTAGGATGTAAACCAATAGACGGCTCATCTAAAACATAAAGCAAACCAACTAAATTAGAACTTATTTGATGAGCTAATCTTAATCTTTGTGATTCTCCTCCTGATAAAGTAGTAGCCGAACGATCAATTGATAAATACGGTAAACCAACTTTTAAAACACTGTCTAAACGAATTAATATTTCCTTAGAAATGGAATCAAAAATTAATTTTTGAGATGAAGATAATTTAAAATTATTTGATTCTTTTTTGAAAAAAATTTTTAATTCTTCAATATTTTTTGAAGATATTTCATGAATATTTAAACCTTGAAATTTAACGGCTAAAGATTCAGGTTTTAAACGTCGCCCCTGACAAGCATCACAAACTACCATTTTCATATATAACCCTATTTTTTGTCTAATATAATTAGAATCGGTATTTTGATATTTATCTTTTAATCCTTGAATAACACCCGGAAAAAGATTATCACCTTTTAATATTAAATTTACTTCTTTTTTAGACAGTTCTTTTAAAGGTTTATTATAATTTATATTATAACGTCTAAACATCTTTTCTATTTCGCCCATTAATAATTGTTGATTATCAAAATTATAGTGCATCCAAGGTTTTATAGCTCCTTGAGAAATGGTTAAATTAAAATTTAAAACCGCTTCATTGTTTATTTCCATTTTAACACCCAAACCACCACAACTTAAACAAGCTCCTTGGCCGGAATTAAAAGAAAAATCTATCGGCTTATACTCAGATCTAATAAAACCACATTGAGGACAAATTAAATTTATTTCCTTTTTATTCTTTTTATCACTTTTTTCTTTTTTCATTTTCTCTCCACATTGAGGACATTGAGCAATACCTAATCTAGAAAATAATAAACGAAGATAATCGTAAACTTCTGTTATTGTTCCGACAGTAGAACGAGGATTATTACTGGCTGATCTTTGATCTATGGAAATAGCCGGAATAAGTCCTTCTATTAAATCAACATCAGGTTTATCAAGTAAACCAACAAATTGTCGAGCATAAGAAGATAAGGATTCCATATATCTTCTTTGACTTTCGGCATAAATTAAATCAAAAACTAAAGAAGATTTTCCCGATCCCGATAAACCAGTAACTACTATAAACTCATCATGAGGAATTTCAAGATCAATATTTTTTAAATTATTTACCCGAGCTCCTTTTATTTTTATAAATTTTTTCATATAGGCTATTTATAATATGGAATAAAAGAATTTAATAATTCCCAAAATTATTCTATCCCAAATAGAAAGTTTTTTCTTAATTTTTGGAAATTTAATCGAACCCCTTTTCCAAGTCTTTATAATTTTATTTAAATCTTCTATTAAATTTTTATTAGTTATAGATACACCTGATTCTAAATTAATATAAAAAGAAACAATGTCTAAATTTTGTGAACCGATTAAAGCTTCCTCGTTATCAATTAATAATACCTTAGCATGATTCATTTTATTTTGAGCATAAAAATTAATTTTTAAATTTGATAATTCATTAACATAAATTCTATTGGTTCTATTAAGAAGTTTTATATCAGTGTCACGAGGAATAAAAATTTCTATTCTAACTCCTTTTTTAATAACTACATCCAAAAGAGCCATTAACCAACGAGGAGGAAAAAAATACGGAGTAACAATAACTATTTTTCTTTGAGCTGATAAAAGTTTATCTTGATAATATTTTTTTAAAAAATAAATATTACGATTAGGCCAATGTTCTAAAAATTGAGTTTTAATAGTTTTGAAAATTAATCTTTCACGTGTTTGTAATATCTTTTTATTTTTACCGCCACTCATCTGATAAGTATAAGCAAAAGACCTCAAAATATTTTTAATTAATAATTTACTTTTTAACTTGATTTGTAAGTCCAACCATTCACTACTATTTCTTTTAATATTAACCCCACCTATAAATGTTACTTTATTATCAATAATAGTTATTTTTCGATGAGTTCGACGAAGCCAATGACTAAAAAATAATACTTCTATCCCATGTTTTTTTAAATCATCAATGGCTGATTTTTTTAAATCAAAACTACCTTTATAATCCATTACTATAATAACTTGAACTCCGTTATCAGCTCGCTCTTTTAAAGCACCAAAAAAATCATATTTGTCAGAAGTATCATTAAGAAAAATATACATTTCTATATAAATGGATTTTTGAGCTTTTCTTATTTCTTCAATCATTCCCTGCCAGGCTTTTTTAGAGCTTGTATATAATTTATATTTCATTTTTTCAAAAATAATGATAATAATCATTATAACAAGTTTTAAGAAATTTTAAAAGAGAGGATAAAAATAAAAAAAGAATCTATTCAATTCTTTTATAAATATAAAACAAAGTAAAAAAATTAAACTATTTTAAAATTAGAACCATCTTTAATAATATGACCTTTTATAAAAAACCCTGAGGCTTTTTTATGGCCACCACCACCAAAAATACCGGCTAGTTTATTTACATTAATATTAATTCCCGGTCTAGAAGCTCCAACTCTTAAACTGCCTTTAATATGACCAAATTCTTCTTCTCTTAACAACATAATAATATCAGTTTCTGATAAATTACTTAAAAAACCGGCAATATCGCCAAAAATATCACTACTTAAAAAAGTATGGTCTTTTTTTATATTTTCTAAATCTTCGTAAGGTAAAATTGAAAAAGAAATATTATATTTTTTATTTACTTTCAAATTACTTAAAGCTACTCCTAATAATTTCATTTCTGAAAAATTTTTGTTACGCCAAGTACTATTTAAAAGTTTAGGAAATTGAGCTCCCAAATCCATTAAATTAGAAGCTACGGCCAAAGTTCTATCACTAACCGACGGATAAAGAAAATTAGCGGTATCACTTAATATTCCAGCTAATAAACAATTGGCTACTTCTCGATTAATAGCTATTTTATTTATCGCAAAAAAATCATATAAAATTTCAGTAGTGGAAGCAAACATCTTTTTTATTTCTATATCAGCATAAGTTTTTGTTGGAACATGATGATCAAATTCTATAATAAAAGGAGAATTATTTAATTCCTTTACTTTATATATATGAGAAGCTAAAAAAGTTCTTTCTATAGATCCACAATCTAAAACTATAATTAAATCAAAAAATTTCAAAAAATCATCAGAAACTTTATCATCGTTATTATATTTATTACTAACTATTTTAAATAAATCATCCAAATTATCAATAATTTCTTCCCCATTAGATAAAAAATTATAATCAGATGATTTATAATTAGCAAAAGCTAAATAATCTTTATTATAATCTTTTAATATTTCAATAAAAGCTCCTAAGGAAGATAAAGCATCAACATCGGGATTTAGGTGAGATACTAATAATATTCTTTTAGAACTCTTTATCTTATCCCAAGCTTCTTTTATTTTTTTTATTTCAGAATCGGAAAACATAAAATAAAATTATTCTTTATCTTCTTTTTTAATAATTTCTAAAATCTCGTCTATTTCATCCATTTTTTTTAAATCTTCGTCTATAAAAAATTGTAAACGAGGAGTTTTAGTTAAATAAGCTCTACCTTTTAATATTTTAGCTAATAAGCCTGATTTGGCTCTCATTTTTTTTAAAGCTGTTCCGGAAAAATTATTAGGTAAAACAGAGAGATATATATCAGCCATAGACAAATCGGGAGAACATTTAACCCTGGAAATGGTTATTAAAAAATTAGGTGATTCTATTTCACCTATTATTATTTCAGCTAAACTATGTTGAATTAAACGACTTACTTGATCAACTCTAGACATAAAATTAAATATCACTTATTGATTCTTCTTCTTTATAAAAAGAAATAATATCATCGACTTGAATTATTGAAGAACCATCATATTTTATTCCACATTCTTGACCATTTTCAACTATTCGGACATCTTGTTTACCTGATTGTAAACGACTAATTTTTCCATTACCGATAAAAGTCTCATCTCGCCAAATATCAACCAAGGAATTTTCCTCTATACTTCCCTCTATAACCTTACCTCCTAAAATTTGTGAATTATGTTCAGTTCTAAAAATAGCTAAAACTTTTAATTTACCTAAATCTTTTCTAATTATTTCCGGTTTATATATATTCTTCATTTCATTTTTAACATATTTTATTAAATTATAAATGATATCAAAAATATTTACTTTAATATTATTTTCTCTTATTAAATCTTCAATTTGAGGTTGCAATTTTACATTAAAACCGACGATTTGAGCATTTTCAGCCTCAGCTCGTCTGATATCACCTTCTCCGATATTACCTAAACCTTTATAAATTATTTTAACTTTTATTTTTTTAGTATTTATTTTCATTAAAGATTCTTCAATAGCTTCAGCCGAACCCAAAAAATCACTTTTAATTATTAAATTTAATTTTAAAGAATCAATATCGGTTTCTCCAAGCGGAATATCACTTTGATTAGAAAGATTTTTAGAACTTATTTTTTTTATTCTAACCTTTTCTCCATCACCAACTTCTAAAACATCTCCGACTGTTGGCAATATTTTTAGACCTAAAACCTGAACTGGTGTAGAAGGACCGGCTAATTCTATACTTTCTCCTTTATAATTCTTTAAAGCTTTAACTTTCCCATAAATTACTCCATTAAAACAAAGCTGATCATAAATTTTTAAAGTTCCATTTTGAATTAATACTGTAGCCACAGGGCCAGCTCCTTTATCAATATTAGATTCAACTACAGTACCAATAGCAGTTGATTCGGGATTAGCTTTTAAATTATTACTTTCTATTTCTGAAGTTAATAAAACCATATCTAATAATTCGTCTATTCCTTGACCTATTAAGGCCGAAACCGGTAAACAAATTGTCTTTCCTCCCCAATCTTCAGGAATAATATTAAGCTGAGTAGATAATTCTTGTTTAACTTTATTTATATCAACTCCTTCCTTATCAACTTTATTTATAGCTACTAAAAAAGGAATTTTAGCGGCTTCAATAATATGAAAAGCTTCAATTGTTTGAGGTTTTACTCCGTCATCAGCCGCTACTACTAAAATAGCAATATCAGCTACTTTAGCTCCACGACTACGCATAGCGGTAAAAGCTTCGTGACCCGGAGTGTCTATAAAAGTTATTTTTTGTCCTTTTCTTTCTACTTGATAAGCTCCAATATGTTGAGTTATACCTCCTGATTCTCCAGCCACCACATCAGTTTTTCTTATGGCATCAAGTAATTTTGTTTTTCCATGATCAACATGCCCCATAACTACAATAACTGGTGGACGAACTTGCAATTTATCTTGTTTTTCTTTTTTAATAGCATCAATCAATACTTCTCTATTACTATCTTTACTATTATTATCATCTTCTTCTTTTAAAATAACATCTAAATCTAAACCAGCACCAACAATAACTGCTGAATCAAAATCTATTTTTTCATTCATAGAAACAAAAACTCCGTTCTTCATTAATTCTTTTAAAACAATATTAATCGGTAAATCAGCAATGGCCGCTAAATCTTTTACTACAACAAATTTACCTATTTCTATTTTTTTTATTTCTTTAGGAGTATTAGCCATTTCTTCTTTTTTAGCAGCTTCTTCAGCTATTTTTTGCTTTTCTATTTGAGCCATGAAAATAGGCCAATTCTTTATTATCTTCTTAGCTATCATCTTATCAACCTTGATAGCCTTTTGTCCTATATTAAAACCCATTTGTGGCAATAATTGACGCAATTCAAAAGGAGAAACTCTTAAA
>CAYMMH010000027.1:0-6265 GCA_964391525.1 uncultured Gammaproteobacteria bacterium
TGTTGGATGGCTGAAAATCTAAATATTGGTACTAGAATAGAAAGTAATAACACTTCTACTAAAAATTCTATTATTGAAAAATATTGTCTAAATAATGTAGAAAACAATTGTAATATATATGGAGGATTATATCAGTGGAATGAAGCTATGAAATATGATGAAAATAATGCTCAAGGAATATGTCCTGATGGTTGGTATATACCAACCTGGAATGAAATAAATAATATGGCTTCTTTTTTATCTCTACCTTCTAATTCTCAATATCAATGTGGTGGTAATCCTGCTTATATTTCCAAATCGTTAGCTTCAGCTTCTGGTTGGAATTCAAGTGTTGTTATTTGTGCCGTAGGAAATAATCAATCTACTAATAATACTACTGGTTTTAGTGCTTTACAATCTGGTTATAGACAATGGAATAGTGGAGGTTTTGGTGGTGGCGAACTTCCATTTTGGTCTTCAACTTCTTATCTTTCTGATAAAGCTTATTATAGACGAATACATTATTTATACAATGTATTGGATGGCAGTACTATTTCTAGATCCTATGGTATTGCTGTTCGTTGTCTAAAAAATTAACGTCCTTGATTTATTTTTTTTATCGTGATATTATCGTAAGCGACCATATAAGACAATGGTTTTTATAATTATAAAGGAATATCGTAACTTTTGACGAATTACCTTAAAAAAAATTATTATGAAAAAAAATATTCACCCTAAATACAATGATAAAGTTAAAGTCACTTGCGCTTGTGGCTGTACTTTTTTTACTGGATCAACTGATTCTGAAATAAAAACTGAACTTTGTTCTAATTGCCATCCTTTTTATACCGGTAAACAAAAATTAGTTGACTCAGCTAATAGAGTTGGAAAGTTTAAAGCTAAGTTAGAAAAGAAAGATAATAACAAAAAAGGGAAAACCGCTAAAAGAGCTTTAAAAAAGACAAAAAAAGAAAATAAATAACATACGAAAAAGATATAAAAGCGCCATTTAAAAGGTGCTTTTATATTAGACAAAAAAATATGAATGAAATTAAGGAGATAAAAAATAAGTTTATTGAATTAGAAAAAAAATTATCTGATCCAGAAATAATTTCTAATAATCAAGAACTAACTAAAATAGCCAAAGAACATTCGGTTTTAAAAAGGGTATACAATTTAATAATGGAAATAGAAAAAATTGAAAAAAATATAAACGATAATAAAGACTTAGTAAAATCAGAAGAAGAATCGGAATTAGCTCTAATAGCTCAAGAAGAATTATCTAATTTAGAAAAAAGAAAAGAAGAATTGGACAAAGAATTAAATAATGAACTTCATCCAGCTGATCCTAATGATAAGAAAAATGTTATTATGGAAATAAGAGCTGGCGCTGGTGGAGATGAAGGAGCTTTATTTACCGCTGAATTATTTAGAATGTATTCTCATTTTGCTGAAAAAATGAATTGGAAAACTGAAATTCTAGATTCCAACGCTATTGGTATTGGTGGCTATAAAGAAATAATATTTTCCATAAGCGGTAATGGAGCTTATGGTTATCTTAAATATGAAGCTGGAACTCATAGAGTTCAACGAGTACCAGAAACTGAAAAACAAGGACGAGTACACACCTCTACTTCTACTGTTATCGTTTTGCCAGAAGCTGAAGAAATAGATATAAAAATAGATCCAAATGATTTAAGAATAGATACTTTTTGTGCTTCAGGACCGGGAGGACAATGTGTTAATACCACTTATTCAGCTGTTAGAATAACTCATATACCAACTGGAACAGTAGTAAGTTGCCAGGATCAAAAATCACAACATCAAAATAAAGAAAAGGCTATGCAGGTCTTACGTTCTAGAATATTAGCTAAAATAGAAGAAGAAAGAAATGCCAAAGAAACAAAAGAGAGACAAGAACAAGTAGGCCACGGAGATCGCAGTGATAAAATAAGAACATATAATTTTCCTCAAGATAGAATTACTGATCATCGTATCAATCAATCTTGGCACAATATTGGAGAAATAATGGATGGAAATATTGAGAATATAATAGAAAGTCTAAAAAATCAAAAACGATAAATATGACTTTAAAAGAAATTTTAACAATTATCGGTCAAGAATTAAAAAATGAAAAAATAGAACAACCATACAAAGAAGCTATCGCTTTAATCTCATTAGTTACTGATTTTACAGAAAGTGAAATTATTAGTAATTATCAAACCATTATTAATCCTTTATTAGAAAAAAGAATTAAACAATTAACAAAAAAAAGGATACAGGGTTGGTCCTTAGCTTGTTTAAAAGGAAAAAAAAGTTTCTATAACCTAGAATTTATTGTAAACAAAAACACTTTAATTCCCCGACCGGAAAGCGAATTGATTATTGATAATGTTATAAAAGAAAAAATTGATGATAAAAAAAATATTATTATTGATGTTGGTACCGGCTCCGGTTGTTTAATTATTAGTTTAGCTAATATTTTTAGAACTAAAAAAAATATATCTTTTTATGCTACTGACATCAGCCAAAAAGCTCTGGATATTGCTAAAATAAATGCTAAAAATTATAAACTAAAAATAAATTTTTCAAGAGGTAATTTATTAAAACCAATTTTAGAAAAAACTAGCAAAAAGTTTCCTAATAATGTTCAAATAATTATTTTAGCTAATTTACCCTATTTAACTAAAAGCGAAATAAAAAATTCTCCCAGTATAAAAAAAGAACCTTTTAAAGCTCTATATGGAGGATCGGACGGTTTAAAATTACATCGCCAATTATTAGATCAAGTTTTAAAATTAAAAAATGAAAAAAATGAAATAATACTTTATCAGGAAATTAATAATGAACAAAAGACAGAAATGGAAAAAATAATTAAAAATAAATTTAATAATTTTAAACCTCAAATAAATATTATAAAAGATTTAAATGATTATAATCGTTTAATAAGAACTAAATTTTAATAATTTAAAAAGAGAAATTTTCTATTTCTACCGATGTTGATTCATTAATCAAAACAACCCAAGTTTTGCCAGAATTTAATACAATTTCCTCTCCCGTATCATAATAGAAAATAGTTCTATCAGTTTCACTATTTTTTTTCCAAACTCCTGAACGACAAGTACCATCTAAACAAATAATTGCTTTACCCTGACCAATTAAATCAATTTTTAATCGTAAAGCGCTATCTAATATTTCTGTAGAAATAAATTGTAAAATAACATTATCGGCTTCAATTCTTGATTCGGTATTATCAACATGATTCTTTCTAGCTACACTTTTTAAATAAGTCTGGGAAGAAGTATTATATTCCCAAGTTGAATCATATTGATATTGTCCATTTTTTATATCAATTCTATAATTAATATTAGAATTATCTATTGAAACAAGATCTTTGGTTTTAAATTTCCAAGGAATAAAATTTGATTCTGTTAAATTATTATTATCTAAATATTCAATTATTTTTTTATAGTTGACTAAAACATTATGAGGAGCTTGATAGACGGAATAACGCCGATAATAATCAGAATTATAAAACTCATTTAAAGTTAATAAATTTTTTTTACTTATTTCGGCCAAAGCTTCCGGACTACCACCACAATGTAACAACAATGATTTATATTCCGAAGCAATAGTTAAAAAATATGGACGAACACTACGAATCGGTCCTATTTCTAAATCATCATTTAAATCAGGTGTAAAAAAAGCTAAATAACGATCTATCCCTCCCTCGGCTGGAACATCATAAACTACAGAAGCTTTTGACAAAGAAAATTGAGGGCGAGCCGCTTCATTATTATCAATTATAGCTGAAATTAAAAAAGGATTTTCCTTCCCTACTTCCACTGATACCCCATCTACTAAACGAAGAATACAATTTCCTTCGCAAGCCATAATATTTGAAACTTCGGTAGAAACATTTTCTTTTTCTTCACTTTCAAAATTTTTTTTAATAAAAAATAAAGTTGATAAAGACAAAATTAAAAATATTCCTATAATGTAAAAAATATTTTTTTTCATAAGGAGTTTAATTCTTTTAATGTTTCACTAGCACATTTTCGCCAACTAAAATTTGAGGATAATTTTTTTCCTTTTTCTATTAATTCTCTTCTTAATTCTTTATTATTTAAAATCATACCCATTTTATCAGCTAAATCATTAGGATTAAATTGATCAAAAAATAAAGCTGAACCTTCAGCAATTTCATGAAAAACTTCAATATTTGATACTAACACTGGAGTTTCACAAGCCATAGCTTGAATAACTGGAATACCAAAACCTTCATAAAAAGAAGGAAATACAAAAGCTTTTGCTTTACAAACAAAATAAGGTAAATCTTTTTCTTCTACCCAACCCAAAGTTATAACATCATTATAAATACATAATTCTTCTATTAAATATTTTACTTCATCGTAACCAAATCCCGGATTTCCAATTAATACTAATTTTTCTGATAAATTTTTATTATTCTCTTTTAAAATAGAGAAAGCTTCCACTAAGCATTGGACATTTTTCTTTTTTTCTAAACGACCAATATATAAGAAAAAACTATCAGTGATACCATATTTTTTCAAAACATTTTCATTTTTTTCTTCATCATCTATTTTTCTATACAAATTATCAGCGAAACCATTATAAATAACTTTTATCTTATCAACATTTATCTTTTTATAATTTCTAATTATCTCGTTTTTAGTAAAATTAGATACTGTTATTATTTTTTTAGCTTTTTTTAAAGCAAACTTAGTTGACCAGTTTATATAATCAGTAAATTTAAAATTATAATGACCAAAAGAAAATAATTTGACAAAAAAATTAAAAATTTTATGACGATCAGAAAAATTTTTATCTACAATATTATTATTAACTACATTTTGATTATACAAATTATCATTTTTAATAAAAGCAATATCATGAATAGTACTAATTGTTTTTTTAGGAAAAACTAAAGGTAAGGTATGAGCTGGAACAAATAAAACATCAGGACGATTAAAAATCATTTCTAATGTTAAACGTCCTAAGGTCCATAAGTTTCTAAAAGGCCATTTTAAAACTTTTATTTCAACATTAGTATTTTTACTTAGATTTAAATCAAACAAAAAAGCCTCGTTAAAAGGCTGATCAGTATATAAAATATATTTATTTTCTTTATCTATTTCTATTAAATTAATTATTAAATAATAAGAATACCACTCCGTACCAGTTTTAAAACTTCGGTTAGCCCTTGAAGCATCTATACCTATAATCATATCTTTATTTAGCTGCCAAAATACTTCTTTTATAAGAATCTAAATTATCTAAAGCAATTCCAGTTCCCTTGGCTACACATAATAAAGGATCATCAGCAATATAAGCTGATACACCTAAAGCTCGAGAAAATAATTGATCCATATTTCTAAGCAACGATGTTCCTCCAGTTAATACTATTCCCTTATCAATTATATCAGCCACTAATTCCGGTGGAGTTTGTTGAAGTATTTTTTTAGCTGTATTTAAAATAATTTCTAATTCTCCTGAAATAGCGGCCGTAACATCATTGCTACTAACCTCAATAGTTTTAGGTAAACCACTTACTCCGTCTCGTCCATTAATTTCTATAAATAATTGATTATCATCTTCTAAAAATAAAGCTGAACCAACTTTTATTTTCATTTCTTCAGCCGTTCTTTCCCCTATAACTAAATTATATTTTTTTCTAACATATTCTAAAATAGCTAAGTCTAATTTATTACCACCAACTCTAACTGAAGTTGAAGATACTACTCCTCCTAAAGATATAACCGCCATTTCCGAAGTTCCGCCACCAATATCAACAACCATATGACCATTAGCCGAACTAATCGGAATATTAGCTCCTATAGCTGCCGCCACCGGTTCTTTTATAATATAGGCAGCTTTGGCTCCGGCAGCAATAGTAGCTTCTATTACTGCTCGACGTTCAGTTGAAGAAATACCGGCCGGAACAGTCACCATAACTTCTGGTCTAAAAATTCTAACTTTGCCCAAAGTTTTATTTATAAAATAACGAATCATAGCTTCAGTGGTTCTATAATCGGCAATAACTCCCTCTTTTAAAGGTTTTAGAGCCACAATGGTATCAGGAGTTCTGCCTAACATATCTTTGGCTTCATTTCCAACAGCCAAAACTTTATTATCATCAATTGATACAGCAACAACACTTGGTTCATTAATAACCACTCCTCTTTTTGGCACATAAACCAAAGTATAAGTTGTTCCTAAATCTATTCCGATTCTCTTAACCATCATATTATTTATAATAAATATA
>CAYMMH010000028.1:0-6190 GCA_964391525.1 uncultured Gammaproteobacteria bacterium
TAAAACGCTGATTTTAAATTATGAATGATATAAAAATTGATAAATTTGAAGGTCCTTTATCTCTATTGTTAAAAATAATAGAGAAAGAAGAACTGGATATAACTTCTGTTAATTTAGCTAGAATAGCTGATGAGTATTTAGAGTACATAAAAAAGTCATCTAATATTTTACCGGAATCAATGGCTGATTTTCTATTGATGGCCACTAAACTTTTATACATTAAATCAAAAGCTCTATTACCTTATTTATTTACCGATGAAGACCAGGAGGAATTAGAGGATTTAGAAGAGAAATTAAAAATGTATAAAGATTTTGTTGATTTAAGTAATAAAATTAAAAAAATAATCGGTAAAAAGAAGTTTTCATTTTTTAGAACTTCAATAAAAAATAATAGGCGTTGGTTTTTATCAGAAAATTCATTTTTTCCTCCTCAAAATATTAAAGTTGAAAATTTAAAAAAAGTGTTTAGTAAAATACTATCAGAGATAAAATTTACTGATGAAAAATTAGAGCAACGAACTATTAGTGCTGAAATAAATATTGAAGAACGTATTATTTTTTTAAAAAACATGGTTATTGATAAAATTAAAGTTAATTTCAGTAGAATATTAAAAGAATCTAATTCTAAAGTTGAAATAATAGTTAATTTTTTGGCTGTTTTAGAATTAGCCAAACAACGAGAAGTAGTTTTTGATCAAAGTGATTTATTCGGTGAAATTTTCGTTGAAAAATATAAAGAATTAAATAATTAAAAATATTTTATGGAACTTAAATATTTATTAGAATCATTATTGTTTGTTTCTGGAAAACCTTTAGAGATTAAGGATTTGTCTTCTTTTTTAAAAAAAGATAAACAAGAAATTGAGATTGCTTTACAAGAGTTGATGGCCGAGTATAAAGATAGAAATTGTGGTTTAAGAATTATTGAGAGTGGAAAAAAATATCAAATGGCCAGTGCTCCAGATAACGCTAAAATAGTTCAAGAGTTTTTACAAACTGAAATTAGTGGGGAATTAACTCCAGCTAGTTTAGAAACTTTAACTATTATCGCTTATCGGGGTCCGATAAAGAAAAGTGATTTGGAAAAAATCAGAGGAATTAATTGTAGTTTAATTTTACGTAATTTATTAATTAGGGGTTTAATTGAAGAAATTAATAAAGACGGAGATGATAGGGAATATAATGTAAGTTTGGAGTTTATAAAATTTTTAGGTTTGGATAGGGTCAAAGATTTACCGGATTACGATAAATTTCATAATAATGAAAATATTGATAGATTATTGGGAAAAATAGAAATACCGTCAGAATCTTTAGATTTATTTAATAAAGAAGAATAAATATGTTTTCAGTCATTTTAATTAATATTATAAGTTGTTTCTTTTTTAATAATTTAATACCGACTTTTATAATTCCCGGCAGTGAATATGGTCAAATAATTAAGTATAAAGATAGTCAACATTTTACGGAGCAATTATTACAATTTGAAAATTTACAAATATCGGCTTCCAGTGCCACGGTGATGGATGTTCAAAGTGGTTCTTTTATTCTAGAAAAAAATTCCGAACAAGTTTGGCCGATAGCCAGTATAAGTAAATTGATGTCGGTTTTAGTTCTTTTAGAAGATTGGAAAATTGATTTAGATGATACCTATGTTTTAAAAACCAGTGATCGTCGTAATGGCGGACGAGATTATTTGTTTCAAGGTGATGAGATTACTAATAAAGATTTATTAGCTTTAGCTTTAATTTCTTCCGATAATACCGCCGTTATCGCTTTAATTTCTTCAGCTGGTTTAAGTGAAGATGAATTTGTGGAATTAATGAATATAAAAGCTGAAAATTTAGGTTTAAATAATACAGTATTTTATGATGCTACCGGTTTAAGTTCGGCTAATGTTTCTACAGCTAAAGAAGTTAGTTTTCTTCTAAAAAAAGCTTTAAATAATAAAATTATTTCTGATTTGGTTAAAAATTATTCATATAGTATTACTACTACTCAGGGACGAGTAAAAAATATAAAATCAACTAACGAATTGCTTGATTATTTTAATAATAATCAAAGTGATGTTAAAATAATTGGTGGTAAAACCGGTTTTAATGATTCTTCTGGATATTGCTTGGGAACAGAATTTTCTTTTAAGGAGAAAAAGTATATTAGTGTCGTATTGAATGCTTCATCGCTTAATAATCGTTTTAATGATACTATCAAGTTGGTCAATAAAATTACTAGTTACGATAATGATTAAACGATATGTTGTTGATGAAATTTAAAATTATGATAAGGTTTATTATTGTTGGTACGTTGACGGTGATTAGCGAACTTTTTTTCCTATTTATTTTTTTTAAGCTATATCATTGGCACCTATTATTAGCTACCAGTTCAGCCTTTTTCATTTCTTTCTTTTTTAATTTTTATTTGCATAAATTTTGGACTTTTAAAGATGATGATAATAGAAAGATAAAACAACAATTAAGTAAATATTTATTTATAGCTTTTTTAAATCTATTGATTAACGCCAAATTAATGCACTTAGCTGTTAATTGTTTACATATTCATTATTTATTATCCCAGATTATAGTTTCTTTCGTTATTGGCATTGAAAGTTTTATAATGTATAATAATGTAATTTTTAAAAAGAATATATTCAAAAATGAAATTAAAAGTTGATTACAATAAAATAGGGAATTACAAAACATTTTTGCGTCGTGCCGGTTATGCTTTAATTTTTGATCGTCAACGAGGACAAGAAAGTTTTGTTCGTCGTTTAGGTGAAGGATATTATCCCCGAATTCATTTATATGTGGAACCGGATGGTAATTATATTATTTTCAATATACATTTAGATCAAAAAAAAGCTAGTTATGAAGGAACTAATATGCATAGTGCCGAATATGATTCCAATGTAGTGGAAGAAGAAATAAATCATTTAAAAGAAATAATTGGTTTAGAAATTAATAATGATATAGATTTAAAAATAATTCCAGAAAAGAATTCCAATTTATCAGGAAGCTTAGAAGATGATTTAAAAAGGTTAAATATTAATAATCAAACTAAAAAAAGATTTTGGTTTTTAAAACGATAAAAATATGAATCATTCCGAAGAGATAAAAGCAAAATTAGATATAGTTGATGTTATTGGAGGATATATAAATTTGAAAGCAGCTGGTTCTAATTTTAGAGCTGTCTGTCCTTTTCATAATGAAAAAACTCCATCTTTCATGGTTTCTCCCGATAAACAAATTTGGCATTGTTTTGGTTGTGGTAAAGGAGGAGATTTAATAACCTTTGTTATGGAAATGGAAGGGTTAGATTTTATAGAAACCTTGAAATTATTAGCTCCTAAAGCTGGAGTGGTTTTGAATAATAAAGATTTTTCTGATAATTCTCAAAAGAATAAATTATTACAAATAATGGAATTAAGTCGTAAATATTTTAATTTTATTCTTAGTTCTGAAAAAAATAATTCTGAGAGTACCAAAAAAATCAGAGAATATTTAGTAGGTAGGGGTTTAAAAAAAGAGGCCATAGAACATTGGCAAATTGGTTATAGTTTAGATAATTATGAAGATTTAATTAAATTTTTAAAAGGTAAGGGTTTTAATGATAATGAAATATTGTTAGCTGGAATGTCTTTTAAAAGTGAAAAGGGTAAATATTTTAATCGCTTTAGAGATAGGATAATGTTTCCCATAAATGATGTGAATGGACGAACAGTGGCTTTTACAGCTAGAATTAATCCTAATATTAAAGATAATAAGGGTTTGGGAAAATACATAAATAGTCCACAAACCGAAATTTATGATAAAAGTCGTATTTTATTCGGTTTAGATAAGGCCAAAATAGCCGTTAAAGATAAAGACGAATTAATATTAGTAGAGGGTCAAATGGATGCCATTTCGGTTTATGAGGCTGGTTTTACAAATGTTTGTGCTATTTCAGGAACTGCTTTGACTGTTTATCAATTAAATTTAATAAAACGTTATACTAAAAATATTGTTTTAGCTTTTGATCAAGATACTGCTGGAGCTAATGCTACCGATAAGGGAATAAGTGAAGCTTTAAAACAAGGTTTTAATATTAAAATAGCTGTTTTAAAAAATGGTAAGGATCCAGATGAAATAATAAAAAATAATCCAGAAGATTTTTCTAAAATACTAAGTGAGGCTCCTAATATAATGGATTATTATTTATTTAAAGAATTTGAAAATATTAATTTAAATAATATTAATCAAAAAAATAAGGCAGTTAATAAATTATTGGGAGTGATAAATAAGTTGAACAATAAAGTAGAACAGGATTTTTGGTTAAAGGAATTAAGTCAAAAAGCTAAGGTGGATGAAGTTTTTTTACGAGAGGAATTAAATAATGTTAGGAAAACATCAGAAATAGGTAAAAATTTAAGTATTAAAAAAATGATAAAAAATGATATTATTATTAGCGAAGATACTTGGGAAGATAAATTAATGGAAAACATACTGTCTTTAATGTTAAAATTTAGTAATTGTTGCGAATATGTTTTTAATAATTTAAGCTCTGATTATTTATTAGGAAAATATAAAGAATTTTACAATGTTTCTCTTATTTACTATAATAAAAACAAGGAACTAGGATATAAATCATTTCATGGTTTTTTAGTTGATGAAAAGAAAACGGATTTAATTGAACTTTTAAAGAATATTGGTTTGCAATCTGATGTTTATTGGTCAGATGAAGATTTTTCAGATGATTCGGCTAAAAAAGAATTAGCTAAAGGATTATTGGAAATAAAGAAAAATCATTTTAAAAATTTGGTAGATCAAAGTTATAAAAAAATGATTTTAGCTGAAAAAGATAATAATACAAAAGTTATTACTGAAATAATGGAAGATTTAAAAAAATATAATGAAGAATTAAAAAAAATAATATAAATTTAATTATATATGACTAAAAATAAAACAAATAAAAAAAAGATTGACGCAAAAAAGAAAAAAGTTGTTAAAATTATTAAAAAAGTAAAAGCTAAAAAACCGGTTATTAAAAAGAAAATATCTAAGACATCGGTAAAGAAAAAAGTATTAAAACCAAAAGCTAAGAAGATGATTAAAAAAACAAATAAAAAGGGTCAATTAAAAAAGATTAATCTTAAGAATAAAAAAAAGGTTATTATTGAAAGTATTATAAGTAGTCCGGCTCCCAGTGAAGAACAAATAAAAAAAATAATAGAGAAAGGAAAGATGAGAGGTTTTTTAACTGAGACTGAGATTATGTATATATTTCCTAATATTGAAGATTATATTTATGATTATGAAATATTTTTAGGTCGTTTAAATGATTCTAGCATAAAGGTTTTAGAGGATAGTGGTAATGTTTTAGGGCAATCAAATTCGGATGGAAAAAAATTAAAATCAGAAGGCAAACTATCAATAGATTTAGCTAGTTTATCAACTGATTCTATCCAAATATATTTAAAAGAGATAGGTAAAATACCATTATTAACTGCTGAAGAAGAAGTGGAATTAGCCAAACGTAAAGATAAGGGAGATAAGGATGCTGAAAGAAAAATGATAGAATCTAATTTAAAGTTAGTAGTTTCTATTGCCAAAAAATTTTCTAGTGTTAAAACTTTAAGTTTATTAGATTTAATTCAAGAAGGTAATATCGGTTTATTTAGAGCCGTAGATAAATTTGAACATCAAAAAGGATATAAATTTTCAACCTATGCTACTTGGTGGATTCGTCAAGCGATTACTCGAGCCTTAGCTGATCAATCTCGAACTATTCGTATTCCAGTTCATATGGTGGAAACTATAAATCGTTATCAGCAAGCCAGAAGATTTTTAGTTCAAGAATTAGGTCGTGAACCTTTAGCCGAAGAAGTGGCTGCTGAAATGGGAGAAGAATTGGATAAGGTTAGATATATTATAAAAATATCTCAAGAAACTATTTCTTTAACTACTACGGTTGGTGATGACGATGATAATTCTACCTTAGAGGATTTTATAGAAGATGTAAAAAATGAGACACCTGATCGAGTGGCCGCTCTTCAATTATTGAAAGATTATGTTAAGGATATTATAATTAACTTATCGCCTCGTGAACAAAAGATATTAGAAATGCGTTTTGGTTTAGTGGATGGAGTAGCTCATACCTTAGAAGAAGTAGGACAAGAATTTGAAGTTACCAGAGAAAGAATTCGTCAAATTGAAGCTAA
>CAYMMH010000029.1:0-6146 GCA_964391525.1 uncultured Gammaproteobacteria bacterium
TAGATATGAAAAAAGTAAGATATTTCTTATATGGTTTTTTAATAGGCATTGTCATTTTATTGGCTATTTTTTATGTTGTTCCGACTGGAAAAGTAACTTATAAACAAAATTTAAATAAAAAATATTTTAATTTTTTAGGTGGACGAGGATTTTTACATAAATTAGGTCCAAAAGAAAGATTATTAGAGAATAATAAGGTCATTGGCGATCCGGTTTATTTTAATTTTAGAACTTCACGAAATTTTTCTAAAGTTAAAATGACCTTAAAATATAAAATTGGTTCAGCTATTTTAGGGGATAATGAATATCTTAATATAGAAACCGGAGTTTTGATGGATAAAAGTAATTGGCGCTATAATCTATATCCCGTTTTTAATCAAAAAATGAACGAGATTTTAGATAAATGGTATGTGGTAAAAAATGGACAAACGGTTTTAGCTCAAAAAAATAAAAATTATTCAAATATAGAAGATTTTATAAATCAAAAAGATTTTTCATCAACGGTGTTATATAATTATAATTTAAATTACAATTATATTTTATCCGATTATGAACCTGATAATAAAATTATTGATATTTATAATCTTAGGGGATCATATTCTTTTTATACTTATATAAAAAATGAAGATTTGAAGATTGATTTTTCTTTTTTAAATGAAAAAATAGATGATAATAAAAAACCATCGGTGTTTGTTTATTATCAAGATCAATTAATATTGGAAGATACTTTATCAACTAATAATTCATTAAGTAGTTTTAATTTATTTTTAGCTGATTTACCGGAAGGAGTGTATAAAGTGGAAATTAAAGTTGATGATGATTGGCTAACAAAAAAATTAGTATCTTATAATTCAAAAATAGTTTTTATCAATAGAATATGGTTAAATGATTTATCGACCGGTTTTAATATTTGGTCTAATAAAAGAAATTTTAAAATAAAAAGTTTTTCAGCTAAGTGTTTATCGGATATTAAAATAAATAACGAAATTTTTTCAGTGAATGAAATATATAAACAATTTGATTTTTCTATTACTAAAACAATAGAAAATAATTTAAATGAAATATCTTCTGATTCTTGTGGTTTATTAATTGAAACTGATGGTTTATTTTCTTTTTCTGAGGATTCCTTTTTTAATCCGGTTATTAGTAAATTAAGTGAAGAAAGTGATTGGAATACTATTAATACGGTGATAGCTAACTACGAACCTCCTAAAAAAGAAAATGATTATTATATTTCTGAAATAGAAATGGATTTACATTCGGCTATTAGAGATAAGGATGGTTATCGTTTTATAATTTCAGCCCCCTTTTTGAAAAATTTAAATAATAATGAATATGTGGAATTAACAGAAATTAATATGGAATTTGAAGGAAGCAATTTAATTGATAAAATAAAATCAATACTAAATAAGAAATAAGATTATGATAAAATATAAAGTAATTGAATATAATCGAGAATTATTTTATTTTTTTAGTATAGCTATTATTATATTTTTTTTGTTAGAAATTTTTTGGCCTGGAATAGTTTTAGCTTATTTTAATATTAATATTTTATTGTTTTTCTGGTTAATTAATTTAATATTTTTTGTTTTTAATAAAAAGAATTAATTTTTTTCTTTTTATGATATAATTATTTTATAATTTAATAAATATGATGTTAAATAATTTTTTAAATCCTAAATATGTAGCAGTTATTGGTGCTTCTAGTGATCCTAATAAGGTTGGTAGAAAGGTATTTGATAATATCAAAATTGATTATAAATCAAAAGCTTTCCCAATAAACAAAAATGATAAAAAAATTTCTGGGGTTAATGCTTATTCTGATATTTCTTTAATTCCAATAAAAAATTGGTCGCAATTATTAGTGATGATAGTTATACCGGCAAAGTTTGTTTTAAGTGAAGTAAAAAAATGTGCCGAATTAGGTATTAAAAACATAATAATAATTAGTGCCGGTTTTAAGGAAATAGGACTTGAAGGTAAAAAAATGGAGGAAGATATAAAAGAAGTGGCCAATAAATATAAAATGAATATTTTAGGACCAAATTGTTTAGGATTTATAAATGCCATTAATCCTTTAAATGCTACTTTTTCTGATTATCAAGCTAGCCATAAAAAAAATAATATTGCTTTTTTATCACAATCAGGAGCTATAGGTAGTGCGGTCTTAGATTGGTTAATTGATAAAAATATTGGTTTATCGTATTTTATAAGTTTGGGAAATAAAGCTGTTTTAAATGAAAATGATTTTTTTAATTTTTTTAGTCATGATAAAAAAACCGATTTAATTATTGCCTATTTAGAAGAAATTTCCCAAGGTCCAAAATTTTTAGAATTAGTTTCTAAATTAGCTAAAATAAAACCGGTGGCCATATTAAAGTCCGGTCGAACTATTATTGGTAGTCAAATGGCCTCATCTCATACTGGTTCTTTGGCTGGTTCTTATGAAGTTACCTTAACTGCTCTTCGTCGTTGTGGAGCTATTATTTTAGACAATATTAATGAAATATATAATCTAATGCGTTTGGTTGATGGACCAGTTACTAGTATTGATACTCAAGGTGATTTAGTCATAGTTTCTAATGCTGGAGGATTGTCGGTTATCGCTGCTGATACAGTCTTTGATAATAAGGTAGGTTTAACCTATTTATCTAAAAATATTATTAATCAATTAAAAAAAATATTACCAGATTTTACTAGCATAAAAAATCCTTTAGATATTTTAGGTGATGCCGATCCCGATCGTTATAAAAAAACTTTGGAAATAGTTTTAAACAATAAAACAGTTTCATCAGTTTTAGTTTTACTTACTCCTCAAAGCATGACTAATGTCAAAGAAACAGCTCAGGTTATAGCTCAACTTAAGAAAAAATTTTCTAATAAAATAATCGCAACTTGTTTCTTGGGAGGAACTGAAGTGTCAATCGGTAAAAAGATTTTAAACGAAAATTCTATTTCCAATTTTGATTCGGTGGAAGAATCAATAATTATTTTATCTAAATTTTTAAAATATTTAAAAAATAAAAAAGCTATTAAACCTTTTATTCCTTGGGAAGAAGAAATTAATTTTTCTGATAAAGCTCCAAAATTAATGGATTATATAGAATCGTTTAAACTTTTAAAAAAATATAAGATAGATTGTATTATTCCTAAAAAGATAATAACCACCAACATTAAATCAATAAAATATCCTATTGCTGTTAAATTTGTTGGATCCGATTTTGTCCATAAAACCGATAAAAAAGCTATTTTCTTAAATGTAAAAAATGAAAAGGAATTAAATAAAATAATAACTATTTTTAATTCTAATAAAAAAGGAACTGATAATTATATTATTTATCAACCAATGTTAAAAGTTGGTACAGAATTAATTTTGGGTTTAAAACGAGATCCTGTTTTTGGTCCAATTATTTTATTGGGTTTAGGCGGTATTTACACTGAGGTTTATAAAGATTCAGTTTTAGAACTAGCTAATTTAACAAAGGAGCAAGCTTTAAATATGATAAAAAAATTAAAAATTTATCCTATTTTAGCTGGAGTTAGAAATAATGCCGGTATTGATTTAAATAATTTATCTGATATTATCTTAAAGTTTGCTAAGCTAATAAAAGAAAATAAAAATATTTTAGAAATTGATATTAATCCTTTATCAGTTAATAGTAAAAAAAATATTGCAGTTGATATTAGGATTATGAAAAAATAATGTTATCAAGATTAAAACAATTATTTCAATCTAAGACAACCGGTATTACGGCCGCCGCTATTTTAATAGCCGTTTTTTCTTTAATTTCTAGATTATTAGGAATTTTTAGAGATAGAATATTGGCTGGTCAATTTGGAGCCGGAGATATTCTAGATGCTTATTATTCCGCTTTTCGTATTCCAGATTTAATTTATAATCTTCTTATTCTCGGAGCCTTATCGGCCGGATTTATTCCTATTTTTTCTTCTTTAATAAAAAAAATGAAAAGTTCCGACGATAAAGGTAATTTTTTTAGTTATTTTAAAGAAGAAAATAAAGAAGCTTGGAATTTGGTAAGCAATCTTTTAAATGTTTTAATTATAGTTTTGTTATTTTTTTCTTTATTGGGATTTATTTTTGCTCCTCAACTTATTAATTTAATAACTCCCGGTTTTTCTTCTGATTTAAAAAGCACTACTATTATCTTAACTAGAATTATGTTTTTTTCTCCTCTATTTTTAGGAATTTCCAGTTTATTAGGGGGAGTATTACAATCTTTTAAAAATTTTTTTATTTTTTCTTTAGCTCCTATTTTTTATAATTTAGGAATAATAGGCGGAGCTTTATGGTTGGTGCCGATTATGGGTGTTTCCGGTCTAGCTTGGGGAGTTGTTTTGGGAGCTTTTTTACATATGCTTATTCAGATTCCGACTGTCAGATCCTTGGGCTTTCATTGGAAATTATTTTATTTAAATTTACGAGAAAATAATTTCAAAGAAATAGTAAAAATGATGATTCCTCGTACCTTAAGTTTAGCTATTACTCAAATAAATTTATTAGTTATAACTATTATAGCATCTACTTTAGATAGTGGTTCTTTAACTGTTTTTAATTTTGCTAACAATCTTCAATCTTTCCCAATTGGAATATTCGGTATTTCTTTTGCTGTCGCTGTTTTTCCTACTTTATCTGCTATTGCTTTTGATACTGAAAAATTGATAAAAAATTTTTCTTATACTTTTCGTCAAATTTTATTTTTTATAATTCCTTCCACCATATTATTTATTACTTTAAGAGCTCAAATTATTCGTGTTATTTATGGTACGGGAGAATTTTCTTGGCAAGACACAATATCAACTATTGATGTTTTAGGTTTTTTTGCTTTAAGTTTATTCGCTCAGGCTACTATTCCTTTATTAACCAGAGTTTTTTATGCCCGACATAATTCAAAAACTCCTTTTTTTATTGGATTGATTTCGGTGATAATAAATATCTTTTTATCAATATTTTTCAGTGAGAGAATGGGTGTTTCCGGTTTGGCTTTAGCTTTTTCTTTGTCTTGTATTTTAAATTTTATGATTCTATGGATGTGGTTATATTTTGAAATAGGAGAACTTGATCAAAAACAAATTATAAAATCAGTAGTAAAATTTTCCATTGCCGGTTTAGGTGCGGGATTATTTATTCAATTAGGTAAAATTATGATTTGGCCGTTTATAGATATGACTAAATTTTTAGGAGTTTTATCTCAGGGATTATTTGCTGGATTGTTCGGTTTAATTATTTATTGTTTATTGTGTTATCTAATGAAAAGTGAAGAAATTCTAGAAATTATTGAAGTTATAAAAAGAAAAATGCCTTTTAGTCGTCGAATTAAAAAGGACCCTGATTTAGGAGATCAAAGCGAAGCTAGAGGAATATAAGTATTGTTTTGTTTTTATTTATAATTTAGAATATATAGGCCGTGTTTTGACGGATGACATTATTATTAATATTATGACCGAAAAAATTAGAAATTTTTGTATTATAGCCCATATTGATCATGGTAAATCAACGTTAGCTGATAGAATGTTGGAAATTACTAATACAGTTGATAAAAGAAAAATGAAGGATCAAATCCTTGATGGTATGGATATTGAAAGAGAGCGTGGTATAACTATTAAACTACAACCAGTTACCATGAATTATAAAGGTTATCAAATGAATTTAATTGATACTCCGGGTCATGTTGATTTTTCTTATGAAGTTTCTAGATCTTTAGCAGCTGTTGAAACAGCTGTTTTATTGGTTGATTGTACTCAAGGAATACAAGCCCAAACTTTAGCTAATTTATATTTAGCTTTGGAACAAGATTTAACTATTATTCCGGTGGTAAATAAAATTGATTTACCGGCTGCTAATCCGGAAAAAGTAAAAAAAGAAATTGTAAAATTATTAGGTTGTAAAGAAGAAGAAATATTAGCAGCTTCTGGTAAAACCGGAGAAGGAGTTGAAAATATTTTACAAGCAGTAATTAATCAAGGAAAACCTCCACGAGATTTAAAAAAAAATATTTCTCGGGCTTTAATTTTTGATTCTAAATATGATGAATATAAAGGAGTGGTGGCTTATGTTAGAATTTTTGACGGACAAATAAATAAGTAGGTTTAAAAACTCCAATATCTAAAACTTCGCTTTCAGCTTT
>CAYMMH010000030.1:0-1069 GCA_964391525.1 uncultured Gammaproteobacteria bacterium
TAAGAGATGCTGAAATGAGTCAGGGTCAATGTTCGATTGGTTTCGGAAGTTTTTATTTTCTAGAAAATTCAGCTAGTAAAATAAATTTTATAAAAGATGGAAATTGTTATAGTTTTGAATATTCGTTAGTTACTGGTAATGGTGGTATTTATTTTTTAAATAATGCTCTTTCTTCTCCGAAGCTTATAACTTCATCTAAAACCAATATATTAAGTTTAACTTTTGTGGTTGACGATGATATAAACAACAAACAACCAATAGTAACTGTTTTAGTAAAAGCAGCTCCCAAATTAAGTCCTGAAGATATAGTTTATATTCAAAAAAGCATTTCTTTAAATACTGAGTATTAATTATAATAATATGAAAATATTAAAATTTTTTAAAAAGAAAAAATCAGGTAGTGCTTTGTTTATTTTTATAATGATTTTTTTTGGAATTTTTATAATAGCTTTTGGTTCAGTTTATATAGTATTTTTAAATGTTAGTAAAATATCTAATTCAGCCGATAATTTAAGAGCTTATTATGCAGCTAAAGCTGGAGTAGAAAGAGCTAAATATGAAGCAATAAAGAATAATTATAATTTTATCGGTCGTTGTGATTTAAATATTTATGCTGAAACACTATATAATGATTCGACTTACTCAATAAATTGTATAGATAATAATTTTTATTCGGTTGGTACTTATAATAATAGTCAAATTGCTTTGAAGATTGATGGAATAAACATTATGGAAGAATGTTCTCAAAATTATTTAAATGGTTCACTTTGTGGTGGTGGTAAATTCTTCAAGAGTCGCGGAACTTCTTTTGTTGTTAGTCCTCCAAATTGTACAGATCAAGTTAGTTGTGATAATGATTTTAATAATATATATTTTCTTTTTTATCATTGGGATATGGATCCTCCTACGTTTTTTGGAGCTACTAATATGGATGATGGTTTAGATAATATTGGAGTATTAGATCCGCAAAGTCGTCAAAATTTGGAAGCAGCTAGATTTTGTGATGAGGCTATGTTTAATGGTTATGATGATTGGTATCTTCCAGCTATAAATCAATTTTCTTATTTTA
>CAYMMH010000030.1:1169-5918 GCA_964391525.1 uncultured Gammaproteobacteria bacterium
AAAGAACAAATTAAAAATAGAATAATTAAATTAAAGGAGGAAATAAATTTTCATAGATACAATTATCATGTTTTAGATAAAATAACTATGAGTGAGGCAGCTCTTGACGCTTTAAAATTGGAACTTTTTAATTTAGAACAACAATATCCGGAATTCATAAGTTCTGATTCTCCGACTCAAAGAGTGGGTGGAGAAGTCTTAAAAGAATTTTTAAAATCAACTCATTTAAGTCCTTTATTATCGTTATTTGATGCCTTTAATCAAAGTGATATAATTGCTTGGCAAGAACGTCTAAGTCGTTTTTTGTGGGGTGAAAATAGTAAAAATAAACCATATTGGCAATATTATTGTGAATTAAAATTAGATGGTTTAGCTGTTAATTTAAATTATGAAAAAGGGAAATTAGTAAAGGGAGCGAGTCGTGGTGATGGTAAAGTGGGTGAAAATATAACTTCTAATATTAAAACAATTCAAACTATTCCTTTAAAATTAATAATTCCTAAAAAAAGTGATTTAGATAAAGCTGGTTTTAATAGTGCTGAAATTTTAAAAAATATAGAATCATCAGTGATTGAAGTAAGGGGTGAAGCTATTATGACTAAAAAAGTTTTTGAATCTTTAAATTTAAAGTATAAAGCTCTTGCTAAACCCTTATTGGCTAATACTCGTAATGGAGCAGCTGGATCTTTACGTCAACTTAATTCTAAATTAGCAGCTGAAAGAAAGTTAGTTTTTTTTGCTTATGATATTGTTTTTTATAGAAACGGTCGGAAAATAAAAGTGGTGGAAACCAGAGAACAAGCTGATAAATTAGCCAAGATATTAGGTTTTAAAACAGTAAAATATAATTGTTTATGTAAAACACTAGGAGAAGTTTTTGATTTTCATAAGTATTGGGAAAAGAACAAAGAAAAATTGGATTATAATATTGATGGAGTGGTTATAAAAATAAATAGTTTAGATTTATGGGAAACTTTAGGTACTGTCGGTAAAGCTCCACGTTATGCTATGGCCTATAAATTTGCAGCTGAACAGGGGACAACTACAGTGAAAGAAGTTATTTGGCAAGTAGGTCGAACCGGAACATTGACTCCTATTGCTGTTTTAGAACCAGTAAATTTATTAGGGGTAATAATTAATCGAGCTACCTTACATAATATGGATGAAATAAAACGATTAGATATAATGATAAATGATACGGTTATTATAGAAAGAGCTGGTGATGTTATTCCTAAAATAGTTTCGGTTATAAAGAACTTACGTAATGGAAGTGAGAAGAAAATAAATATGCCAAAAAAATGTCCTATTTGTGAAAGCGAAATAATAAAAGTGGGCGATGAAGTTGCTTATCGTTGTTCTAACAAAAAATGTTATGCTGTCAATCAAAGACAGATAATTCATTTTGTTTCTAAAAAAGCTGTTGATATTGAAGATGTTGGACCAAAAGTAGTGGAACAATTATTAAGTGAAGGATTAATTTATGATATTGCTGATTTATATACTTTAAAAAAAGAAGATTTATTAAATTTACCTCGTTTCGCTGAAAAATCAGTAGATAATTTATTAACAGCCATTGATAATCGTCGACAACTAGATTTAACTCGATTCATATATGGACTAGGTATTCGTCATATTGGTGAAGAATCGGCTCAATCTTTGGTTAGATATATTTATCCGAATATTAAGAATAGTATAAAAAATAATAAGATTGGGGTAAAAACCTTAGAAGAAGTTATGAAATCTATATCAATTGAGGACTTAGCTTCAGTTAATGATTTTGGTCCGATAGTGTCTACTAGTATTTATGAATATTTTAGAGAACAACATAATTTAAAAATTTTAGATAAATTAAATAATTTAGGATTAGAATTAATAGTTAAAAATCCAAATTCTGGAATAAAAAAATCATCTATCTCTGGTAAAACTTTTGTTTTAACCGGAACTTTGAATAGTTTGACAAGAGATGACGCTAAAGTTAAAATAAAAGAATTGGGTGGAAAAATTTTGGGATCAGTTAGCGCTAAATTAGATTATTTAATAGTTGGCCAAGATCCAGGAAGTAAATATGAAAAAGCTAAAAATTTGGGAGTGGAAATAATTGATGAAAATAAATTTTTAAAAATGATTACATAATAATATGAGTATTAGTATTGAAGATATAAAAAAAGTGGCCTCTTTAGCTAAATTAGAATTAAATGAGGTGGAGATTAAAAAATACCAAAATCAATTGGGGTCTATTTTAGAATATATAGATGTTTTAAAAAAGGTTAAGGTTTCTGATTTGGAAATTTTGGGTATTAATGATGAAAATTTTAATAAGACTAGGGAAGATGAAATAATTGATTGTCCAGAAGATGAAAGAGAGATAGCTTTAAAACAAATGCCCGATAAACAAGATTCCTATATAAAAGTTAATCGTATTTTATGATAACAGATTTAAATAATCTAACAATTGCAGAAGCTCATGAATTATTAATGACTAAAAAAGTTACTTCATTAGAATTGACTAAGTTTTTTTTAAAGAGAATAAAAAAGATAGATAAAAAATTAAAAACTTGTATTAGCGTTTTTGAAAAAGAAGCTAGGCAAGAAGCGGAATTGGCCGATAAACGTATCAATGAAGGAGAAAGGGGAGAACTATTAGGTATTCCTTATTTATTAAAAGATAATATTTTGACTAAGGGATTAAGAACTACAGCCGCTTCTAAAATGTTAGAAAATTATATTGCTCCTTATGATGCTACGGTGGTTGAAAAAATAAAATTAGCCGGAGGAGTTCTATTGGGTAAGACTAATTTAGATGAATTTGCTCATGGGGTTTCAACTGAAAATTCAGCTTTTTTTACTACTAAAAATCCATGGGATATAAATAGAGTTCCTGGAGGAAGTAGCGGTGGTTCAGCGGCGGCCGTAGCTGCTGATCTTTGTGTTTTTGCTTTAGGAAGTGATACTGGAGGTTCTATACGTCAACCAGCTAGTTTTTGTGGCGTTAATGGTTTTAAACCAAGTTATGGTAGAGTTTCTCGTTATGGTCTTATAGCCATGACCTCTTCTACTGATGTTATAGGACCGATTACTAAAACTATCGAAGATTCGGCTATAATTTTAAAAAATATAGCTGGAGCTGATGAATTTGATTTGAGTTCTGAAAATAAAAAAGTTCCAGATTATTTAAAAAATATTAAAAAAAATGTTAAAGGACTGAAAATAGGAGTAGTAGAAGAATTTTTAAAAGAAGGATTGGAAAAAGAAGTAAAAGAAGGTATTTTATCGGCTATTGAGATGTTTAAAAAAATGGGAGCTGAAATTAAAAAAGTATCTTTACCATATAATAAATACTCCATTCCTGTTTATTATATTATAACTCCATCGGAACTAAGTTCTAATTTAGCTCGATTAGATGGTCTTCGTTACGGTTATTCTTTAAAATATAAAAAGAAGGGAAAATCAGAAAATAATTTTAGTGAAGTATATATGAAAAATCGTGGTGAATCTTTTGGTCCGGAAGTTAAACGTCGCATAATGCTTGGTACTTATGCTTTAAGTTCTGGTTATTATGATGCTTATTATAAAAAAGCTATGGCCGTAAAAGAAAGTATCAAACAAGAATTTAAAGATGTATTTTCTAAAGTTGATATTCTTTTAACTCCAAGTTCACCGCATACCGCTTTTAAGATAGGTGAGCAAGTCGGTAATCCTTTAAAGATGTATTTAGAAGATATATTTGTTACCGGTTCTTCTTTAGCCGGTTTGCCAGCCGTGTCTATTCCAGCCGGATTTTCCAATGGTTTGCCTTTTGGTTTACAACTAATAGCTGATAAGTTTAATGAGGAAAAAATTTTTTCTTTAGCATATAATTTTCAACAGGTAAGCGATTTTCACAAAAAGCGACCTAATATATAATTAATTTTATTCATATGGATACTAAAAAAATAAAAAAGATGTTAATTATAAGTCTTAGTTTTTTAATTTTTATTCTAGCATTAATAATAGCTATTAAAAAAGTTGAACAAAATAAACTTAGTAATAATGAAGTACAAAATATAGACGAAAATCAAGAAGAACTTGATGATTATAATACGGTAATAGTTGATAATTTAAGAAATATAGATGATAATGATGTGGTTTTAGGAGATAAAGAAGCTCTGATTGATATTGTTGTTTATGAAGATTTATCCGATTCTTATTCGGTTAAGTTTAATAAAACTTTAAATCAAATTAATGAAACTTTTGGCAATAATGTGGTGGTAGCTTTTAGACCTTATGCTAGTAAGATGTATCCTTTATCTATGTCGACTTATTCTTTTGTTGATTGTGCCAAAGAACAAGGAAAATTTTTTGAAGCTCGTGATTTAATTTTATCCGAAGTTGAGAATAAAAAATTAGCTGAGGAAAGTTTTGTTCAATATGGTCAAAATTTAGAATTAAATGCAGAATCTTTAAAAACTTGTTTAAACAAGCAAAAATATATTCCTGAAATAGAAAAATTAAGTAAAGAAGGTGAAAATTTTGGTGTTTTTGGTTCTCCGACAATTTTTGTTAATAATGAATTAGTAATTGGAGCCAGATCTTTTGATGATGTGGAAAATGGTAATGGAGAAAAATTAGCTGGAATGAAAAGAATAATATCTAAATATATAGTAAAATAATTAAGATCATAAAAATATGGATTTAATAGCCATATTTTTTGTTTTATTATTGAACCCCAATACAAAAAATGATACTATATCTATATATTATAATTTGATA
>CAYMMH010000031.1:0-5742 GCA_964391525.1 uncultured Gammaproteobacteria bacterium
TTTCTGGTGGATAATGATTAGAATAAAGACGAGAACGAAAAACAACTTTTAAGCCACTACTTTTATCTAAATGAATTTCATTAAATTTATTTTTTTTATTAGGTGAAGCTAATATTTCATCTACTATTATCCAAGAATAACCCATCTTTTTTATAATCTTAGCCACTTCAGAACTATAGGCCATTTCTGGAAGAAAAAATCCTTTTAGTTTTGCTTTAGGAAAATATTTTTTTAATACTTCTTCATTTTCTTTTATTTGTTCAATAATTTCTTCTTCTTTAAATAAGGGTAATAACCAATGATAAGCTGAACTACCAGTTAGTTCTACTTGTCCTCGTTCTATGAGAAAATTTATTTTATCTATTAATTCTAAATAATTTAACCCTACTAAACGAACCACTAAACAAGCTGAGATATTAATAGTAAATTTAGCTGATGGATTATCAATCAAAGCATTAATTATTCTTTTGTAACTTAAATTAGCTGCTTGTTTTATTTTAAAATCTTCAGAATTAGCTGGTTGATAACAATGTAAAAAATTTATCCATTTCATATTAATTATTCATTTTTAAAGTTTTTTTATATAAAGCCACATATTTTTGAGCTGGAATTTCCCAACTACTAGATTTGCGCATGGCTCTGATAATTAAATCATGCCAAGCTTTTTTATATTTATAATTCTCTAAAGCTCTAATAATAGCTCCCCAAAAAGAAAATTCATCATAATTTTTAAAAGAAAAACCGGTTCCTTTATTATTATTAGGATTAAAATTAACTACCGTGTCATAAAGACCTCCGACATCTCTAACAATGGGAATTGATCCGTAACGCATGGCTATCATCTGATTTATTCCACAAGGCTCATGATGAGATGGTAAAAGAAAAAAATCAGAAGCAGCATATAACAGAGTTTCTTTTTCTTGCCCACCAAAAAAAGATTCAATCTTTTTAGAATACAATTTTTTATCAAAGTGAAGCCAAGCTATTTTTTTAGGATATTTTTTCTGGTATCTCTTTATTTTTTTTATATAATCTAAAGAACCATCACCCATAAAAACTATTTGAATATCTAATTTTAACAAATGAGGTAATACTTTTAAAATAATATCAAAACCTTTTTGAAAAGCAATACGAGAAGTAAAACAAAAAAGCGGAATATCTTCATCAACTGCAAATTTTAATTTCTTTTGAACATAGGTCTTATTTTCTTTTTTTAAAAGATAAGAATTAAAACTATAATTTTTATGTAAACCCTTATCCTTCTGCGGATTATAGGCATTATAATCAATACCATTAATAATACCAAATAGACGGTCTTCCCTATTTTTCAAAATCTTATGTAAATCTTGACCAAATTTTTTAGTCATTATTTCCTCTCGATATTTTTCACTTACAGTATTTATAATATTAGCTGATAATATGGCTCTTTTGGCAAAATTAATATTAAGTAAGTCGGGATCATTTAATAACGGTAATTTTCTTCGTCCATAATCTTTTTCATTAATCGGAACTTCATACCAAGCTCGACTCATTTGAAAAACTAAATTATGAATAGTAAAAACTGTCTTAGTTTTAGATAAGTTTTTAGTATAACGATATTTGTTTTTTATAAAATAAGGAATCAATCCAGTATGCCAATCATGACAATGTATTATATCAGCTTTAATATCTAATAAACTAATAACTCTTAAAACAGCCATATTAAAAACTAAAAATCTAATATTATCTCTTTCGGAAACATAAATTTTTTTATGCTTAGAAAAATATTCTTTATTCTCAATAAAATAAACCGATAAACCCTTTATTAATTGCTTTTTCCAAATATTAATTTTAATAGTATTAGTTGAATCAACAACAACTACAATATCTTTATGAATTAATTTTAATTTGAACTTATCTTTATTAATTAACTTACCATACAAAGGAGTGATAATAGTAATATTATGGCCTAAACGAAATAAGGCTTTAGGTAAGCTACGAGCTACATCACCTAAGCCACCGGTTTTAGAAAACGGAGATACTTCTGAAGAAACATGAATTATATTTAACTTTTTCATATTTTTAAATTAGAAGCACAAATAGCGGCAGCTAAAGCATCGGCAGCATCATCCGGTTGAGGCACTTCTTTTAGATTTAAGATTAATTTTACCATAGTTTGAACTTGTTTTTTTTCAGCCCGACCAAAATTAGTCACACTTTGTTTTATTTGTAAGGGAGTAAATTCTATTAATTTTAAATTATTTTTTTTAATATTTAACAATAAAACTCCTCGAGCTTGACCAACTACAAAAGCCGTTTTAGCATTGGTATTAAAAAATAATTTTTCAATTGAAACTAAATCCGGTTTATATTTAGTTATTATTTTTTGCAAACAAGTATCTAATTTTTCTAATCTACATAAAAAATCATCTTTAGAAGAAGTTTTTATAGATCCAAATTCCAAACACTTTAAATTATTACCATTTACGGCTATAAGTCCATAGCCAGTGTCAGCTATTCCCGGATCTAAACCTAATATTATTTTAGTCATAACATTATTTTTTTTGAAGCAAAGAATCGTTTTTTATTATTTTTTTAATAATAAAATACAATAATACCATTACTATTAAAAAGGACAACAAAGAAGTAAGTACTGAACCAAAATTAAAAACAACTCCTTTAACCGAAAAAGTCATATTAGCAAAAGATTCCTTGGAAATTATAAGTTCTATTAAAGGCATAAAAAGATTGGCCACCATCTTATCAACTAAATCTTTAGATGCTTGTCCAATAATTAAACCGATAGCCAAACCGATAACTGAATATTCTTTTAAGAAATTTAACAAACCACCAAAAAAATTAATTGGAACCTTTTTTAATTTTTCATTAATTTCTTTAATTGTTTCCTGTTGTTTCGGTGAAATTTTTACATGAGACATAAATAATTATTTACTTTCCTTTTTGTAGGCTTCAGTAATTTTATTTCTTATTTCTTTCATTAATTTAGCGTCAGCTTTTAAAGTTGCTTTAGCATTTTCCCGACCGACACCTAATTTAACATCGCCAAAAACATAAGAATTACCTGATTTTTTTATAACATCATATTCAACTCCTAAATCCAATAAATCTCCAGCTACCGAAATTCCCTCATTATACATAATATCAAATTCAGCCGATTTAAAAGGAGCGGCTACTTTATTCTTAACAACTTTAACTTTAACTCTATTTCCTATTATCTTCTCTCCTTGCTTTATTTGAGCACTACGACGAACTTCAATTCTTAATGATGAATAAAATTTTAAAGCATTTCCCCCACTAGTAGTTTCGGGACTACCAAAAAATATTCCGATTTTATTTCTTATTTGATTGATAAAAATTACTACTGTTTTACTCTTGGAAATAATGGCAGTTAATTTTCTAAGAGCTTGACTCATTAATCTAGCTTGAAGGCCCATGTGTTGATCGCCCATATCACCTTCTATTTCTTTTTGCGGAACTAAGGCGGCGACACTATCAACCACTATAACATCAACAGCATTTGATCTAACCAAGGTTTCTACTATTTCTAAGGCCTGTTCTCCAGTATCAGGTTGCGATATAAGCATTTCTTTTATATTAATACCTATTTTTTCAGCATAAGATGGATCAAGAGCATGCTCAGCATCAACGAAAGCGGCAATACCTCCTATTTTTTGAACTTCAGCTACTATATGTTGAGCTAAGGTTGTTTTTCCAGAAGATTCTGGACCAAAAACTTCAATAATTCTACCTCGAGGAACACCACCAACTCCGGTAGCCAAATCTAAAGACAAACAACCAGTAGGAATAGCATCCACATTAACTTTAGCGGTTTCATCAAATTTCATAATAGCTCCATCACCAAATTTTGTTCTTATTTGTTGCATGGCTATCATAGCGGCTTCATTTTTTCCACCTTTTAAATCCTTAGGGTTGGATTTAATTTCTTTTTGTTTTTTTTCTTTTCCCATAAATTTATTATTACATTTTAATATTCAATAATTAAATTAATTCTATTATATACATATATACTTAAACTTTAATAAAATTTATTATAACTATAAATTAAATTAATCGCAAGAAATCTTCGGTTCTCCATTACAACAGAAAGGAGTAGCTGGTGTCGGTTGACACATACCATTAACACTCGGACCACCACTCGGTTTAAAACAATTTTGATAAATATCTTTAACTCCCGAACCAACTTGAGAAGTATAATCCGATCCTTCAAAAAATTTAGCATGATTGATATAAGCAGTTGTTCTATCAATATTACCATCAATTGGATTAGCATCTTCATTTTCAGAACCCATCCAATAACCAACCAATTGTCCACTTATTAAATTTATTAAACGATGAGTAACTTCCAGAGCTCCATTATTTACAATAATTTCTCCTGTTTTTAAGGTACTACTCATCATTAATTTATTAAAAGTTATTTTTACAGCTTCAACTAAGTTAACTGCTTCAGCATTAATATTAGGAGAAATATTTTCTATTACCGGAGGAGTGGCATTAACTTTATTATTGACCCAGAAAGACCAAATAAAATCATCTCCGTAAGTTTGATTGCCAATATTTTTATTAAAATAATTGCCTGGTCCCTGAGCATAAGTATCACTATTACCATCTAAAGAATTATTAGCGGCATCAATAACTCCATTAATATTATTTAAATCAGCTAGAGGATAAAAATGATTATTCCCATCATTACAAGAACTGGAACAAGTAGTAAAAGGAGATTTAGTACTACAATCATCATTAGAAGAACAAGGAGCTAAACTAGCCGCTTTAAGATCTACTTTTAAATTACTATTAGGTGGTAAACAAAAGATATCTTCTCCACAACCATTAACACCGCATTTAATATTTGATTTAAATTCCGTTGTTTTATAATTAGAAGAAATAGTAAAACTTCCGGCTAAAGAATTACCAACACATTTATTATCAGCACATTTATATGATAAACAGTCACTATCTTTAGAACAAGTGGAATTTTCACCAAGAGCCGAACTATTATTATTAACTATTTTAATAATATTTTCCACTTCATCACTTTCACCAACTACAGTAGAAGGATTTATTGCTTCAGAAAAATTGATTTGTATAATACTATTCATTGGTTGATCTTCTTTGTCATTAATAATTACTTTCTCGCTGGCATCACTTCCCCCACTAAAACTACTGATATTTATGGCGCTAATATTTGATGATGATAAAACTATATCATTACCGGCCACTCCTCCAGTTTTAGCTATTAAAGCTACTTTTGAATTATCATTATTAGTATTATCAATTTCTACATCAGGATTATTACTTAAACTCAAAGCTGTTTTTATATTATTAGCTAATATCCCAGTATTAGCATTAATTGAAATATTATAACCGGTAGCTGGTCCATTAACAAAGGTATAAGTATAATCACCAACTTTTAACGTATCAGCCAATTGTCTTTTGCTAACTGACACATTCCAAGAATTTCCAGCAGTATAATCATCAGGCAAATTTAAAGTAAAATAATTAGTAAACTCAACTTTATCATTAACAATATCAAAAGCACCCAAAGAAGAAAATTGATTAACATCCGAAGATGTTCCTCCCTTAAGTAAAGCCTTTTCTCCGGCTGCCAAAGTTACATTGAAATGATTATAATCACCGTTATAATAATCATTAATATTAGCTGTGGCTACCGAAGTATTCGGTCCGGCCACAATAGAATTTATTTTAGCGGCTAGAAAATAATTA
>CAYMMH010000032.1:0-3617 GCA_964391525.1 uncultured Gammaproteobacteria bacterium
AATATTACTGATGCTTTGAAATATTTATGGAAACAAGGTTTTTCAGATAATTTTTTTATGATTCCTAAACCACTTTTTTATTCTAAATATTTTAATGCTTCTTTTTATGAAGGAGTTAGGGGTGAAAGTCTATTAACCTATATAAAAAATAAAGATCAAGCAGAAATAGAGAAAAATGTTAAAAAAACAGCTATTTGGTTAGCAAAATTGCATAAAGTTCCAATAAAAAAGATAGTTAATTTTAATAAAGAAAATAATAGTATAAAAACAGTAATTCCTGGTTATAATAATGTTTTGAAAGAGGTTAAGAAAAAATATGATGGTAAATATGTCTCTGATTTAAAAAATATTTATGATAATTTAATTCAAAGAGAAAATGAATTTTTTTTGAATAATAAAAAAAGATGGTTAATCCATGGTGATGTTCATCCTGATAACATTATTAAAGTAAGTAATAAAAAAATAGCCATGATTGATTTTACTGATATGTGCCAATCAGATTTTGCTCGAGATTTAGGAACTTTTACTCAGCAATTAAATTATCGGTTAAAAAATAATGGTTATAATAATATTTTTATCAAAAAGATTAAAAAATTATTTTTAGATGCTTATTGTAAAGAAGCCAAAATAAAATATGATTCTAATTTAAAAGATAGAATTGATTTATATTATAATTGGACAGCTGTAAGAACTGTTGTTTTCTGGCTATTACAGTATAACGCCAATCCGGATCGAGCCGAAGAATTGCTTTTTCAAGTTAAAAAATAATAAAATAAACTTATGCTAATAGATTTACAATTGCATTCCACTTATTCTGATGGTTATTTAAAACCTAGTGAATTAATTAGATTTATTAATAAGAAAGGAATAAAAGTAGCGGCTTTAACTGATCATAATACTTTGTCTAGCTTAGATGAATTTAAAAAGGAAGCAAAAAGATACAATATTAAAGTTATTAATGGTTTAGAAATATATGCTAAGTATAAAGCCAAGAAGATAAATTTATTATGGTATAATTTTGATCAAAAAAATGAAAACTTGCAAAAACTTTTAAAAGAAATTCAACAGCATCGTTTTTATAATTGTAAAAAGTATTTAGAAAAATTAAAAAAAGATGGTTATAAAATAGATGAGGATAAAATTTTATCAAAGTTTAATGACTATATTCCAATAAATCGTTTAACTGATAAAATAATGTCCAATAAATTTAATCATAGTTTAGTATTAAAAAGATTAAAACAAAAATCAAAGTTAAAGGGTAAATATTTTTTAGCACCTCGTGAAGAAAACATTTTAGGGGAATTATTTTTTAGTAAAAAGAACGGAAATTTAAATGAGTCATATATTAATGCTGAAAGATTAATAAAATTAAAAAAAGAAATTGGCGGACAAATAATTTTTTGTCATCCGGGAAAAAGCAATAGATTATCTAATAATATGACTGAGAAATTAAAAAAAGCTGGTATAATAGACGGTTTAGAAGTATTATCACCTCATCATTCCATAAGTACTATTATGTACACTCAATTTTTAGCTGAAAAATTAGATTTAATTGCCAGTGGAGGATCTGATTTCCATCGTTTTGAAAATAAGTATTCTCCTTTAAAAAGCTCATGGGATTGGTTTTATATAGATAGCAATAATTTAAGACGGATACGTGATATAATAGGATAGTAGTATTGTGAAAAATAATTAAAAAAGTGTATAATAATAGGGTATTTTTTCAAACAATAAATTAAATATATGAGTAAAAAAAATAAGAAAAGGAATATAGTGGAAGACAATATTCCATTAGAAACTGATAATCGGGTTAGAATGAGTGTTATTGCTTTAATAATATTTGTTTTAGGTGTAATAAGTTTATTAGCTCTTTTTTCGCTGTCTGGTCGTTTTGGTTCTTTTTTGAATAAGATACTTTCTTTAGGTTTTGGTTGGGGAAAATGGTGCTGGCCACTTTTTCTTATAATTCTAAGTATAGCTATATATAAAGGAAAAAGGTTTTTTTCTAAAAAAATTAATTATATCGGATTAAGTTTTCTTTTTTTGTGTGTTGTAACCTTATTTCATTTTTTCTTTAAAACCTCTATAGCCAAAATTAAAGTCGTAGATGGTTTCGGGGGAGGATATTTAGGTTATTACTTATCAACTTTTTTTCAAAATATTTTTGGTTTTTGGGGAGGACTAATAATTGTCTTAGCTATTTTAACAGTAGCTGTTATTTTATTATTTAATATAACCTTATCCGATTTGGTTGGTTCAAAAAGTCTATTATTTAAATTTTTTCATGCTATTGTTAGTTTATTTAAAAAAGATGAAAATTATGAAGAAGATAATGACTATGATGAAGAAAAAGAAGATGATATAAATACAGTTGAACCCATATCAGAACTTGATAAAGAACAAGGAATTTTATTCTCTAAGAAAAATATAAATACTGACAATAGTTTTGAAGATAAAAAAGAAATAAGTAGTAAAGAAATAAATTGGAAAACTAAAAAAATAAAAATAGATTTACCATTAGATTTGTTAAGTGATAAAATTGATAAGGCTACCAGTGGTGATATAGAAAATAATATTTTAATAATTCAAAGAACTTTAGAAAATTTTGGTATTTCAGTTGAAATGGGAGAAGTAAATGTCGGTCCAACCGTTACTCAATATACTTTTAAACCGTCGGAAGGAATAAAAGTTTCTCGTATTACTACATTGAATAACGATTTATCTTTAGCTTTGGCCGCTCATCCGGTTAGAATTGAAGCTCCAATTCCGGGTCGTTCCTTAATTGGAATTGAGGTGCCGAATAAAACTAAAGCTATAGTTGGTTTGAGAGAATCTTTGGAAAGTAAAGATTTTAAATTACGTCAAAGTAATTTAATGGTGGCTTTAGGAAAAGATGTTTCTGGGCGCAGTATTATTTATGATATTGCTAAAATGCCTCATTTATTAGTAGCCGGAGCTACTAATTCCGGAAAATCAGTTTGTTTAAATACTATAATTATCAGTTTATTATATCAAAATAATCCGGATTCTTTACGTTTTATCATGGTTGATCCTAAGAGAGTGGAATTTCCGGTATATAATGGTATACCTCATTTATTAACTCCAGTCATAACGGAAGTTAATAAAACAGTTAATGCTTTGCGTTGGTGTTTGAATGAAATGGATCGTCGTTATGAAATTTTAAACCAAGCAGGAAAAAAGAATATTCAAACATATAATCAAACTAGTAAAGATAAATTGCCATACATTATTTTTATTATTGATGAATTGGCTGATTTAATGGTGGCCGCTTCTAAAGATATTGAAGGAAGCGTTATTCGTTTAACTCAAATGTCTAGAGCTGTTGGTATTCATTTAATTTTAGCTACTCAAAGACCTAGTGTTGATGTCATTACCGGATTAATTAAAGCCAATACTCCGGCTAGAATAGCTTTTTCAGTAGCTTCAGCCATTGATTCTAAAACTATTTTAGATTCATCCGGAGCAGAAAAATTATTAGGTCGAGGGGATATGTTGTTTAGCACGGCTGAATTATCAAAACCACGTAGAATTCAAGGAGCTTTTGTTACTGATGATGAAATATTATCCATTGTTAATTATATAAAAGAAAAATATGG
>CAYMMH010000032.1:3717-5636 GCA_964391525.1 uncultured Gammaproteobacteria bacterium
TCCAATGGTTCCAAACCAAGAGAAATATTAATTTCGCGAGAACAATATGAAAATAGTTTAAGTAATCAAACTGCTTCTATGCCAGTTCATAATCGACAAGAAAGTCAAGCTCCTGATAATTATTTATATCCCGAAGAAGAATCACCTTTAGTTTTTGATGACTCTATAAATTCGGAAGATGATGATCAGGAAGTAGTTGAAGAGGATAATGATGAAGAAGAGCAGGAAATTAATTCTGATAATCATGATAAAAAAGAAGAGAAAAAAAATAAACAATCAAATGAACCAATAGAAGATGATTTTTCTAAGTATTTTTCTAAATAATTTTAAAATATGAGTATACTTTTATCTTATCTAAAAAAAATAATTCCTAGAAAACTTTTTAAAAAACTACAACCTTTATATCATTATATTTTGAGTTATTTAGCTGATTTTTTTTATGGTCATCCTAGTAATAAATTAATTATTATTGGAATTACCGGAACAGCCGGAAAAACCAGTTCAGTTTATTTAATGGCCAAAGCTTTAAATGATGCCGGGTATAAAACAGGTTATACTTCTACCGCCATGTTTGGAGATGGAAATAAAGAATGGCTTAATGATAAAAAAATGACTATGGTTGGACCTTTTTTTACTCAAAAAATGATTAGAAAAATGATTAGTAATGGTTGTTTATATGCCATTATAGAAACGACTTCTGAGGGCATTCGTCAATTTCGTCATCGATTTATAAATTACGATATTTTAACTTTTACTGGATTATATCCAGAACATATTGAATCTCATGGTAGTTTTGATAATTACAAAAAAGCTAAAGGTGAATTATTTAATCATCTTAAAAAATGTCAAGTTAAGTATTTAAATTCGGATAATAGAGTTGTTGAAACTAAAAATAATTTAGCTAAAATAAATTTAAATAGAATTAAAAAATCAATAATTGTTAATGGTGATGATGAGCAATCGGCTTATTTTTCGTCATTTTGGGCTGAAGAAAAAATTTTCTATTTTTGTAAGTTTAAAGATAATTTAGATGTACCGGCTGTTTTTTGTAAAAATATAACAATGAGTCTAAAAGGGACAAGTTTTAATTTTATTTTTAAAAAAGATCAAAATATCATTCATCATTTAATAAATTTAAAAATTTGGGGAGAATTCAATGTTTTAAATGTTATGCCTTTATTGGCTCTGCCAATAGTTTTAGAAATAGATTTAAATAAAATAATAGAAAGTTTAGAGCAAATAAAAAATATTCCGGGACGTTTTGAAATTATAGATGTTGGTCAAAAATTTTTAACTATAGTAGATTATGCTTATGAACCGGTAGCTATGAAAAAAATATATGATTTAATTAATTTTTTAAAAAATGAAATATCAATTTCTGGGTATCAAGGGAAAATAATTCATATATTAGGTTCGGCTGGTGGTGGTCGTGATAAAAGTCGTCGAGAAATTATGGGTAAACTGGCCGGAGAAAAAGCTGATTTTGTTATTGTTACCAATGAAGATCCTTATAATGAAAACCCTTTAGATATAATAAATCAAGTGGCTAATGGGGCTAAAGAAGTTAATAAACAGGAAGGAATAAATTTGTTTAGAATATTAGATAGACGAGAGGCTTTTAAAAAAGCTTTACAAATAATTAAAGAAGGTGATTTATTATTGATTACTGGTAAGGGTTGCGAACAAGCCATGTGTTTGGCTAATGGAAAAAAAATTACTTGGGATGACAGGCTGATAATAAAAGAAGAAATTATAAAAAAATTCAATTTTTTATAAGTATTGACTGTTATTTACTTTTTTTGTTATACTATAAATAGATATAAATTTATTAATATATTATTTTAAAATTATTAGATGATTTTATTTTTAATAATTTAATTTAAAACTATGAAAACTAAAAAAGGTTTTACCTTAATTGA
>CAYMMH010000033.1:0-5589 GCA_964391525.1 uncultured Gammaproteobacteria bacterium
CAAGAATTACCTTCGTTAGTGTATTTACAAGTACAAGAATTTCCACAAATTAATCCTGCATTACATTGAGTATTGTCTGGAATACAAACGCCTAAAAGACCCGAACTACAAGCTGAACCATAAGATCCGGGAAGACAAGTTGATCCAACACATGAACCCCAATTGCTGTTGCTACATGTTTTAACTCCACCACAACCACAGGCTTTCATTTCTCCATCAATACAAGAAGCAATTGGAGTATTTCCAGTAGCATCACCTAATTTATTTAATACAAAAGCTGTTATACCCCAAGAAGCTAAGATTATAGCCAAACCAATAACACCAGCTTTTAAAGTTTTTTTAGCTTTATCCACTTTTTCTTCTTCTCCATTAGATGTCATCCAAACAAAACCCCCATAAATAACTATTACCACAGCTATTACCGACAAAAGACCTAAGGCCACATTAATTATTTTTGTGACCATAGAGCGGGGATCAGAATTTGATAAAGCTATTTCTGATTCAACTGCTTCAATTCCAAAAGTATCATTAGCTAAAACTGGCATAAAAAAACCGGCCCAAAATAAAACCGAGAAGACCAATATTACAAAAGACAAAAACAACTTATAGTTCTTATTTTTTTTACAAAACATAAAAGCTTTAAAAATATTTTAACACTATAATTCTAACACAATTTTAATTTAAAGTAAATAAAAAATATCATTGTTCTAGATTAATCCAGGTATCACTATCGCTAGGTAAAAGATTTTCAATTTTATTTTTAGTTTTATCATTTAGTAAAGAAGAATCTATATTTTTTATGTTTAAACTGCCAAACCACTCAACCGCCGTATCTAAAATTTGAAATGTTTTATTAATAAAAGGAATATTTTTAATGCTTTTATCAGTATTAGATAAATAGGGAGCTGAAAAAAGAATTAAAAAGAAAAAAATTATTACTAATACAATGGCTTTAATAAAATCTTCCATAAAATTATTTTTTTAAAATAAAATAATAATTATATTTATCTTTTTTAAATTCAATTTTATAAAAAGGAATTTTATATATTATTTTTTTTATTTCTCGCAATGAAAAAGCGTGATAATATCTTAAACTATTTCTTTTAAAACCATAAAATAATAAATCACCATAATCCAAAACACGTCCTCTATATAATTGTTTTAAAAAAGAATTTAAAAATCTCTTAAAAAATTTAAAACCATTTCTTAAACGCCAAACACTAAGAATTAAAACACTTCCTTTATTCATTTTATCATAAATTTGCCATAAAAAGGATAGCTGCTTTTTTTTACCGGGTAAATGATGAAAAACGGCTAAGCAAAAGATATATTTAAAATCTGAAAAATTAAATTCCTCTGTTTTTAAAATATCTTGTTGCTTAAATATTATATTTTCTTTTTGATAATTTTTTCCAGCTAATTCAATTAATTTAGAGCTATTATCTAAACCTAAATAAAAAATATTGCTTGGTAAATTTTTTATCAAACGACCGTTGCCACAACCTAAATCTAAAATTTTATCACCAGTTTTTATATTTAATTTATTGATAATCTCTAAAACAAGAGAATGAAAATTTTTTTCTCTGGTTTTATTAAAATCATCAGCTATCTCATCATAATTATTTTTTACTACTGATAATAAATAATCAACAGTTTTTTTATTCATGTATTTAAATTAAATATTCTTTCTGTCGGAAGTTTTTTATGGATTCATTACAATCATTAGTCTCAACTAATCCATTTAAACAACAATCACATTTTTGGCATTTTTTAACATTTTCTTCTCCGAAATAATGTAAAATATATGATTGACGACAACCAGAAAAATAAGCATAATTTTCCATTTCATCTAATTTTTTTTGAGCATTTTTTAATTTATCTTTTAAGGCTGTAAAATCAAGTTTTAAATCATAGGGGTCAGTTCTTTTTAATATTCTAATTTCCGTTCCTCTAAAAGGGGGTTTATATTCAATTACATCTTTATCTACTAATTTTTTTATTAAACGCTGAATAGAATCTTTTTTTACGTCAATAATTGACGATAAATCATCAATATTAAATTCCATTCCTGATATTATTTCATTTTCAAACTTATCATATAATTTATTTAGAGTTTTTATTTGAACCTTAGAACGAGAACTTAAGGCTGATAACAAAGAATTAAAATCACTTTTTATTTTTAAATAAGCATTGCCAGTTTTTTCATTAGGTCTAGATAAATAGCCTTCTTTTTCTAATATTTTTAAAGCTGTTCCAATAGCCATTTCTGGAACATTAGCTGATAATTCTTTAGCTAATTCAGCATAAGTAATTAAAACTGATGAACTTTTTTTAAAAGAATTTTTATCTATTAACAAATCTTCTTTATCTAATAATTTTTCATAAATTTTTATTATTAATTCCGGATCAGGATTATCACCTTTTATAAAAAATTCTCTTAAATAACGATCACTGGGTGAATATAACAATAAACAAAAGCTTGGTAAACCATCACGACCGGCACGACCAGCTTCTTGATAATAAGCTTCTATAGTTCCGGGAATATCATGATGAATAACGAAACGAATATCTTTTTTATTTATTCCCATTCCAAAAGCATTTGTAGCTACCACCACTTGAGCTTGTCCGGACATAAAACTATTTTGAACCCATTCTCTACTTTCATTATCCATTCCGGCGTGATAGGCTACCGCCTTTATTCCATTTTCCAAAAGTTTAGCTAAGATTTCATCAGCTTTAGATCTGGTTCCAACATAAACTATACCCGATCCACCATCAACTCCAGTAATAGCATCTAAAATAAAATCTATTTTACGACTAGTAGAAGAATGTATTACACCGAGTTGAATATTCTCTCGAGCAAAACCGGTAACAATAATTTCAGGATTTTTTAAATTTAATTGTTTGGCTATATCATTTTTAACTTCAATAGTAGCCGTAGCAGTTAAGGCCACTACGGTTGGATTTTTTAAATAATTAATAACATCTTTTAGTTTTAAATAACTTGGTCTAAAATCATGTCCCCATTGACTTATACAATGAGCTTCATCAACTGCAAACAATGAAACTTTTACTTTATTCAACGATTCTAAAAATTGTTGGTTATAAAATCTTTCTGGAGCAACATAAACTATTTTATAAAAACCATTTTTTATTTGTTCCAAACGATTATTTGTTTCACTTAAAGAAATAGATGAATTTATAAATGTAGCTGGGATACCTATTTTAACCAAGGAATCAACTTGATCTTTCATTAAAGCTATTAAAGGAGAAACTACTATTGTAATTCCATCTAAAACTAAAGCTGATAATTGAAAAATTAAAGATTTGCCTCCCCCGGTAGGCATAATAACTACTGTATCTTTTTTATTTAAAATATTATTAATAGCTTCTTCTTGTCCTAAACGAAAATCATAAAAATTATAATATTTTTTTAATAAAGATTTTATTTCTTCTGTCTTTTTATTAATAGCTGTCATATTTTTTCTTTCTCCATTTTTAAAAGATAGGCTTGCAAAACATTTTTTAATAAACAAGCTACTGTCATTGGTCCTATACCTCCGGGAACAGGAGTTATATATCCCACTAAATTTTTAGTATCTTCCATTTTTACATCTCCCCAAATTTTTTTTTCTATTTTGGTTATTCCAATATCAATAATTGTCATGCCATTATTTAAAAAATTAGAATCAATAATTTCAGGTTGTCCCATAGCTGTAATTAAAATATTATGTCTTTTAACTTTCTCTTGCAAATCATTTAACTTATTTTTATTTTTAATTATTTTATTAAACTCTTCACTGGAAATAGCATCTAACTCTATATTTAATTCATTTAAAAAATATTTTATTTTTTTTTGAAAAACATCTGAATTAAAAAATAAAAAAGCCTTTTTATTATTATAATCAATGTTATTTTCGTCTAAACTATATTTAATAGCTAACATTACTGGTGAATAAAATATTTTTTTAGAATTAAAACCATCAACATCTTTATCGGGATTGATTAATGGTAAAATATTTTTAGTATTAAATTTTGTTGGTAAAGGTAATTGAACTAATATTCCATCTACTTTATCATCAGTGTTTAAAAATTTTATGACATCAATTAAGCTTTGTTCACTATCATTTTCATTTATTTTATAAATACTAACATCAATGCCTACTTCTTTAGCTGCTTTTTCTTTTAATGACACATATAATTTGGAATCTTCTCTATTATCAGCTGAAATTATGCTTAAATGAGGGTGACGATATCCTTGATTTAATAAATTAAAAATATCAGAAGCTAAACCATCCTTTATACCTTCAGCTATTTTTTTACCATCTATTATTTTCATATTATTTATATATTGGAAATTTTTTACAAAAAACTTTAACCTTATTTTTTATTTCTTTCAATTTTTTATCATTGTCTTTATTATGTAAAGATAAATCCATGAATTCCACTACTTTTTTGATATCTTTTTCTTTAAATCCACGAGTGGTAATAGCCGGAGTTCCTATTCTAATTCCTGATGGTTTAAAAGGAGAAGCAGGATCATTAGGAATAGTAGAACGAGAAATTGAGATCCCTATTTTTTCAAAAATTTGTTCAGCTTCTAAACCGGAAATATTTTTATTTCTTAAATCAATAACAAATAAATGATTGTCGGTTCCATTAGACAGTATTTTATAATCCAATTTTTTAAATTCATTAGCCATAAATTTAGCATTGGCTATAACTTGTTTAGCATAGTTTTTAAATTTAACCGTACTGACTTCCTTAAAAGCTACTGCTTTAGCAGCTATACTTTGATCATGAGGTCCACCTTGAACACCAGGAAAAACAGCTCTATCTATTTGTTTGGCATATTTTTCTTTACATAATATAAAAGCACCCCGAGGTCCTCGTAAAGTTTTATGGGTAGTACTAGATACAACATCAAAATAGGGGACCGGATTATTTAAAATACCAGTAGCTATTAAACCAGCCGTATGAGATATATCAGCAAAAGTATAAGCTCCAACTTCATCAGCTATTTTCTTAAATTCTTTCCAATTTATTTCTCTGGAATAAGCACTATAACCGGCAACAATCATTTTAGGTTTTTCTTTTAAAGCAATAGCTCTAACTTTTTTCATATCAATATAGCCATTATCTTCCACTTCATATTGAATAAAATTATATAATCTTCCGGAAAAATTTATTTTATTGCCATGAGATAGATGGCCTCCATGATCCAATTTCAAACCCAAAACTTTATCACCCGGATTTAAAAAGGCCATGTAGACAGCTAAATTGGCGGGTGATCCCGAAAGAGGTTGAACATTAGCATGTTCGGCTTTAAATATCTTTTTCAGTCTATTAATAGCTAAATTTTCAACTTTATCAACTACAATATTTCCACCATAATATCTTTTCCCCGGATAACCTTCACTATATTTATTGTTAAAAGAAGAACTCAAAGTTTGAAGAACCGCTTTAGAAGCATAATTTTCCGAAGCAATCAATTCAATTTCGTTTTCTTGACGTTTAGTTTCTTCTTTTATTAGTTTATATAGTTCTTTATCAATATGCGCTAAATTATTTATTGATTTCATATAAAAA
>CAYMMH010000034.1:0-5497 GCA_964391525.1 uncultured Gammaproteobacteria bacterium
TACAAATATTAATGTTATCAACCGTATTATTATTTATAAGTTGTGTTTTCTCTCATCTGGTTATCGCCATAGAAAAACAGAAGAGGGTTATAGGATTATATTTTTTTACTATGATAAGTTCATTATTATTATATTTTATTTTAATTCCAAAATTTTCCTATTTAGGGGCAGCTTTGGTTACTGTCTATAGTAATTTAGTTATTTTAATTGGATCATATAATTGTGTTAGAAAAAATACTGGATTTAAACCTAACACTAAAATAATCGGCAGAACTTTATTGGCTTCATTGGGTATGGCCGGTTTTATGGCTTCCTTCCCTCGTCATCTTTATCAAAATCACTATCTATTACTTATAATAATATTTTCAGCTATAATTGTTTATTTTTTTCTACTTTACTTATTCAAAGGAATAAGTAAAGATGATATAAAAACAATATTACCAGATAAAAAATTATGAAACTTCAAATTATAAAAGAAACACCTGATTATTTAATAATCAATAAACCGGCCAATTTAATAGTTCATGGCGGACCAGGTATTAAAGAAAAAACTTTAATTGATTTTCTATTAGCCAAATACCCACAATTAAAAGATATTGGTGAAAATCCAATTCGTCCGGCTATCGTTCATCGTTTAGATAAAGAGGCTGGAGGTTTAATGATAATTCCTAGAACAAATTCATCTTTTAATTATTTCAAAGAGCAATTTCAAAAAAGAAAAATAATAAAAGAATATATTGCTTTAGTTAGTGGAATCCTTGATACTGATGAGGGAGTTATTGATTTTCCAATAAAAAGATCTAGCCAAGGATACAAAATGGCAGCTATTCCTAAAAAAATAAAAGGATTAGAAAATGAAAATTTTTTAGAAAATGAAAATATATCAAATAGAGTTAGAGGAAATATAAAGGCTTTAGAAAATTCTCGCCAAGCCATTACTAAATTTCAAGTAATAAAAAAAATGATAAATTATACTTTAATAAGAGTAAATATAAGTACCGGTCGAACTCATCAAATAAGGGTTCATTTTTCAGCCCTAGGTCATCCTTTATTAGGTGATAATTTATATGGAAATAGAAAAAGTAAATTGCAAAATAAAAAAATGAATATGACTAGAATTTTTTTAATGGCCACTCACCTATCCTTTATTAATCCTCAAGGTGAGAAGGAAAATATTTCTATTGATTTAAGCTCAGATTTAGAAGAAATACTGAAAAAAGTTAAATAAAATTTAAAGAAAAATCATACCGATAAAATTAAAATAAAACTATCTTACTTTTTAAAAAAAATTATGAAAAAGATAGTTTTGTTTTTTTTAATCTTTTTAATAAATACAACAATAGTTAAAGCTGAAACTCTTTATCCTATAATTATAAATCAAATAATGATAGGACAAGATGAAGGAGCTAAAAACGAATTTATAGAATTATATAATCCCAATAAAATTACTATAAACTTAAAAAATTATTCATTAAAAAAGAAAACCGATAGCGGCAATGAAAGCTCTTTGATTAATAGTAAAAATTTTATTGGCCTAATAGCTCCTGAATCGTATTTTTTAATATCCAGCTCTGATTTTGGTCCGATTATAAAAGCTGACCTTGTTTATTCTAATAATAACTCTTTAGCTCCTAACAATACTATAATATTATGTGATTCCGAAAAAAAGATAAGTGATGAAATATCTTTCACTTCCAATAATTCTTTAAAAAATAATGAGGTTTTAAAAAGATTTAATTTAAAAACTCCTATTAAATTTGATTTTGTAATTGAAAAAGAAATAATAAAAATACATAATTCTAAAAATGATTTAATAAGTTTAAAAAATTACTTTAATAAAACTTCAAATGATATTGATGAAAAACAAAATGAGTATAAAATAGTTGATTTAAAAAATGTCAAAAAAGAAAAAAACGGAACTATGATAGAAGTTGAAGGAATAGTAAGCGTTTTACCTGGAATTATTGGTAGCCAATATTTTTTTATTCACAATAAATATGATAAAGATTCTGAAATTTACGGATTAAAAATATATAACTATAATAAACTTTTTCCTGATATAAAAATTAATGATAAAATTAAAGTAAAAGGAGAATTAAGTATAAGTTCCGATGAAATTAGGTTATATAAAATAAAAACAAAAGAAATTAATGATATTGAGATAATTTCATCAAATAATATTTTACCTTCAATCAGCCCTGAAAAAATAAATACTTTTACATTTAATCAAGTTGATAATTTAAAAACTATTGAAGGGCAAATAACTCAAAACTCTAATAAAAAAATATATTTGGATGATGGACAAAATGAAATTCTTATTGATCTAAAAGATAATATTGGCTTATCAAAAAAAGAATTGTTAATAGGAAAAAATTTTTCAATTACTGGAATATTAACTTTTGTTTCTTCTTCCTCTGATAGTATAAAAATAATTCCGCTCAAAAAAGAAGACATTAAATGTTTAGATGATTATGAAGAAATTATTGTAGCTGATGAAAAAAATTTAAATGATGATTTTTGGGAAATAAAAAAGAAAAAAAGAAATAAAACCTTATTAACTTATTCTCTTATAATAATTATGGGGGTTTTCGTTTTTATTATATTTAGAAAAAAATAAATCTTGTTGTTTTTTTAAAAAATTGCTAAAATAGAATGACATAAAGATTTTTAAATCTAATTATTTTATATTTAATTAAAAAGTGCGTTTTCGCATCTTTAGTTTAAAATTATGGATAAAGAAAAAAATGAATCTTTGGAAAAAACCAAAGAAGAAAATAAAAAAATTGATAAGAAAAAACTTATCTTTGTTATAATCTCTGGAATAGTACTAGTCATCTTAGGATTATTGGTTTTTAAACTTTCCCCTAAAAAAAATGTTTTAAGTATTGAAGAAGCTAAAACTAAGGCTGAAAATTTTATTAATAATAATTTAATGTTACCAGGAACAAAAGCTACTATTAAAGAAATAAGTGAAGAATATGGTTTATATAAATTATCTATTGATTTAGGTAGTGCTGGAGTTGGAGAATTAATAGATTCATATATAAGTCAAGATGGAGAACTATTTTTCCCTCAATCTATAAACATAAAAGAATATGAAGAGGGTTCAAATTCATCCGTCCAAGAATCTACCGAGATTTCTAACAAAAATGATAAACCAATTATTGAACTTTTTGTTATGAGTCATTGTCCTTACGGAGTTCAAATGGAAAAAGGCTTAATTCCAGTTTTAGAAACATTAGGAAATTCAGTTGATTTCACATTGAAATTTAATTCCTATGCTATGCATGATAAAGTGGAGTTAAATGAAGAAATGACTCAATATTGTATTCAAAAAGAAAATAAAGATAAATTATTAAGTTATTTAAAATGTTTTATAAAATCAGGAGAATCAGAACCTTGTTTAAATGAAACTGGGATTGATAAGAATTCAATAAATTCTTGTGTAGATGCTATAGATAAAGAATATAAAATAATTGAAAGCTATAATGATCAATCAACTTGGTTACAAGGTTCTTATCCAATATTCCCTATTTATGAAGAAGATAATACTAAATATAGTGTTGAGGGTTCTCCAACTTTAATTATAAATGGAGAAATGGTTACATCAGCTCGCAATCCTCAAGGTTTATTAACCTTAGTCTGTTCAGGATTTAATAAAGCTCCGGATTCTTGTCAAACACAACTTTCAACTGATGATCCTGGTTATGGTTTTGGAGAATAATAAAAGATAAAAAAATATAAAAATAAAAAAGTAAGCATGAAAATGTTTACTTTTTTTATTATCAATATTATATCTATTTATTTTTCTGCAATGATGAAAAAATACTAAAGGTAGCTATAGCTCCCTCGCTACAAGCTGTAATTACTTGTCTAAATCCGGCTGAATTAGTACTTATATCTCCTGCCGCCCAAACCCCCTTTATGTTTGTTCGTTGTTCTTTATCAACTATAATATAACCCTTATCGGTTTTTAAATCTAATTGTTTTATTAACAATTCATCTGGTTCGGTTCCAATTTCAATAAATAATCCATCTATTTTTAAATTTTTTCCGTCAATTAAATCAATTGATTCCAATCTATTTTCTCCATTAAGTTTTTGGATTTCACTATTAAAAATAGTTTCTATTTTTTTATTATTAACCACATGATCCACCCAAACAGTTTCTCCATTAAATTTATCGTCTCTAACTATTAAATATATTTTTTCAGCTACTTCCGATAGATATAGAGCAGCAGTAAGAGCACTATTTCCACCACCAACTACTCCCACTGTTTTATCTTTATAAAACATAGCATCACAAGTAGCACAATAAGCTAAACCTTTTCCAATATATTTTTTTTCTTCAGACAAACCTAAGGTTCGATGTTTGGTGCCAATAGTTAATAATATATTTTTAGCTTCTAATTTTTTTTGTGATTCGGTCTTTAAAACAAAAATATCATTTTCTTTCTTTATTTCAATAACTTTTTCCATAAGCATAATTTGAGCTCCTAATTTTTCAGCGTGATCTTTTATTTTAGTAGTTAAATCATAACCACCTATTTCCGCTTCTCCCGGCCAATTACAAACATTATGAGCTTCTGATATTAAACCTCCTGGTATTTCTCCAATTACCAAATGATTTATTTTATAACGAGAAGCATATATAGAAGCCGTTAATCCAGCAGGACCAGCACCAATTATAATTAAATCATATATCATAATTTATTAATTATTTTTTAAATATTCTTCAATTTTTGTAATTAAAGAATCACGAGAATGTATACCATGAAATTCACCTATAACTTCTCCTTTTTTTATTAATTTAATTCCCGGTAAACTTTGAATTTCATATTTAGTCACTAATTCTTGATTTTCAGAATTACCAGCATCAATTTTAACAATCTTTATTTTTCCCTTCATTACGCTAGAAACCTCTTCTAAAATTGGGGCCATCATTTTGCAAGAAGTACACCAAGAAGCCCAAAAATCTACTAAAACAGGTAAGGAAGAATTTAAAACTTCTTCCGAAAAATTATTTTTATTAATATCTATAATTGTGTTCATATTAATTTATTTTTAATTATTATGTTAACTTGTGTCTATAATATCATTTTTTTTATTGAGATTCAATATTATTTATATTATTCCACATTATTTTAAAAAGTAAATTATTATTCATTAAAATAAAAACATCTTTCAAGTAAAAGATTATATTAAAAGAAATAAAAATTAAAAAACAAATAACCTAGCAAAGATAAGTTGTTTGTCTAGTGGCTAGTAAGGTTTATATTATAAACTATTTTTAAGACAACGAACTGAATAGCCGTTAGCTTTATACCAACCACTAGAAGAAAAAGTAGTATAATTATTTAGAAGAGGTGAATGCCATGCGCTCTCATCTCTACCTATATATATTTCCGATCGCCAAAAAGTTACATAAGTACCAATAGAAGAGAAAGAACCATTTGTAAAACTACGATACCCAGCTGGCAAAGCATTAAAACCAGTAG
>CAYMMH010000035.1:0-5167 GCA_964391525.1 uncultured Gammaproteobacteria bacterium
TTACTGGAAATGCTGCTACTACCACCAATAATGGTATTATCGAAAAGTATTGTTACAATAATATAGAGAGTAATTGTGATAATGGTTATGGAGGACTATATCAATGGAATGAAGCTATGAATTATGATACTTCAACCACACAAGGTATATGTCCCGATGGTTGGCATATACCAACAAGTGGAGAATGGAATAGTTTATTTGATTATGTTAATACTCCTTCTCTTAATTATCGTTGTAATGGTGTTTCTGGTAATATAGGAAAAGCTTTATCTTCTAATTATGGTTGGACTCCAGATGCTACCGAATGTAATGTGGGTAATAATCAGCAAACTAATAATGCTACTGGTTTTAATGCCTTACCGAGTGGTTATCGTAACTATGATTCAGTTGCTTTCAATGGTCGTGGCGGCGGTGCTAATTTTTGGTCGTCATCGGTGTCGGGTGATCAAGTTATGCTTCGCTCCTTGAATTGGAATAAAGCTAGTTTATATTCTATCATCTTCTATAAAACTCGCGGTTTTTTGGTTCGTTGTCTTAAAAATAATTAAATAATATAACTATTAGTTAACATCATATATTTAATAACAATCAAAAACTTTTAAAATTTTTTAAATTATACTATAATATACTTATAAAAATTAAATAGTACTATATGAAAAAAATAGCAATTTTAATATTGACTCTGTTGTTTTTGATGCCCTGGGGTATTAAAGCAGCTAGCGAAGAATTTGATCCAACTTTTTTGATAAGCGACGAGGATCTATTGAATTTTAATTCCATGAGTGTTGATAAGATACAAAAGTTTTTAGAAGAAAAAAAAAGTTATTTAGCTTTCTATAAAACAACTAGTTCTTACGGTGAAATTAAATCAGCTGCTCAAATAATATATGATGCCGCCGTTAATAATTATGATTGTGATGGAGTAGTTTTAAGTGATAATCCAACTAATTCCGAAAGATCCTTAAAGTGTAAAAAAATTGGAACAGTTAATCCTAAATTCCTATTGGTTCTAATACAAAAAGAACAAAGTTTAATAAATGATTCTAATCCAACTGAAGGACAATTAAATTGGGCGACTGGTTATGGTTGTCCTGATAATTATGCTTGTAATCCATATTATAAAGGATTTGGTAAACAAATTAATAGTGCCGCTCTTCAATTTCGTTGGTATATGTTAAACCCTACTAGATATACTTATCAAGCCGGAAAAACATACATATTCAAATCAGCCACCAAAGGTGACACTCAAGTAACTATAAAAAACGATGCCACCGCCGCTTTATATAATTACACCCCTCATGTCTATAACGGTAATTATAATTTTTGGAAATTATGGAATGAATATTTTCCGGGACAAACTTATCCGGACGGAACAATCCTAAAAGCCGGTGATAGTTATTGGTTAATACAAAATGGAGAAAAAAGAAAATTTGCTAGTATCAATGTTTTAGCTTCTCGCTTTGATCCGACTAAAGCTGTTATTGTTAGCGAATCAAGTTTAAGTTCATATTCCGAAGGAACAACTATAAAATTTTCAAATTATTCTATAATTATGTCACCTGATGGAAAATTATATTTATTAGTTAATGGTAAAAAAAGACTATTTGCCAGTAGCGCCGTATTTAAAAACATGGGATACAATACCGAAGAAATACAAACCGCTTCTTGGGCTGATGTCAATTCCTATGACAACGGTCCTGATTTAACCATAAGTTCAGCTTATCCAACTGGAGCTTTATTACAAAATAAAAAAACCGGTGGAGTATATTGGGTAGAAGAAGAAACTAAATCTCCTTTAATAGATAAAATATTTTTAAGTACTAAATTCAAAGGAAAAATTATTTATCCAATTGATGAAGATCAATTAATTAAATATGCCACTGTCGGACCAGTTAAATTTAATGATGGAGAATTATTAAAAACTACTTCCTCCCCAGCTGTTTACCTTATACAAGACGGAAAAAAACGAGCCTTCATTAGCGGAGAATTATTTGAACAATTAGGCTATAGTTGGAAAAATATTATCACTGTTTCAAATAAAGTTATAGGGCTTTATGCTGACGGCGATATCCTTCAATAATATGATAAAATTATCATATATTATTCCTCACTCCCCTATTCTAATACCAAATATTGGAAAAAATAATACCAATATTTTTAATAAAACTATTGAGTCATTTAAAAATATCAAACAAGAAATTATTGATAATAATATTGACACCATAATAATAATATCTCCTCATAAAAAAAATAATGAAACTATAAGTATCAACGATCATTTTTCTTTTAACATTAATTTTGAAGAGTTTGGAGATTATTCTGATAAAATAAAGGTCAACGGTGATTTAGAATTATCATATATAATAAAAGAAGAACTATGGCCGGATTTTGATATTAACTTACTAGCTGAAACTAAACCGGATTATGGAATTAATATTCCTCTTTTCTTATTACTAAGCGAAGAAAATCAAAGATTAAAAAACTTTAAAGGAAAAATAATAATAATAAATACATCAACTAAATTTGATTGCCAACATCATTTTGAAGTTGGAAAAAAAATATCTTCTGTTCTACAAAATAGTTCTCATAAAATAGCCGTAATTGCTTCAGCTGAATTATCTCATTGTCTAAATTATAATGCTCCTGGAGGTTTTTTTCAAAAAGCCATAATGTTTGATGAAAAAACCATTGAAAACTTAAAAAAAGGCAAAGAAGCTAATGAGGAAATACTTAAAATTGACCCTAAATTAGCTCTAGGAGCTAAGGAATGCGGTTTGCGACCTATTTCTCTATTATTGGGAATATTAGACAATTTTCCTAATTATATAGGCGAAAATATGTCCTATCAAAAGGATTTAGGAGTAGGTTGTTTGACAATGAAAATGAAATTGGATTAAATAGATTATAATACAAAAAAATGGATGATATAAAAAATATTTTAAAAAATAAAGTTAATAAAAAACCACCGGCTTATCAGTGGCAAGATTTAGCTTTACGAATTATAAAAGAACTATATGTGCCTGACTTTAAAAAATCATCTGTTTTTAAAGTTTGCCGAGATAATAGTTCCACCGTAATAATTAGAGCCTTAAATGATACAAAAGAATTATGTCAAACCGGATCTAAGTGGCAATATTTTTTTAAAATATTAAGCCCTAAAAAAGATGATAAAAAATAATTAAAATATATGTTAAAAATAGTATTACATCCTAATGAAATATTAAGAAAGAAATCATTAGAAATAGAAAAAGAAGAAATATCAAAACCAGAATTTAAAAAATTATTAAAAGAAATGACTGAGACTATGATTGTCAAAGATGGAGCCGGATTAGCCGCTCCCCAAATAGGAAAAAATATTAGATTAATAGTTGTTAATAATCAAGACAAAGCCATAGTTATGATTAACCCGGAAATAACTAAAAAATCTTGGGCTAAAGAAATAGAACCTGAAGGTTGTTTGTCGGTATTAAACAAAAAAGGTGAAATATACTTTTTACCGGTAGCTAGAAATAAAAGAATAAATTGTATTTATCTGGATGAAATAGGAAAAAAACAAAAAATAGTAGCTAAAGATTTATTAGCCAGAATTATTCAACACGAAGTTGATCATCTAGATGGTATTCTTTTCATAGATAAAGCTATAAAAGAAAAATAAAAACATGAAAGAAAAAATAAGAACAATATTTATGGGAACTCCCGATTTAGCGGCTATTGGTTTACAATCATTATTAGATGATAAAAGTTTTGATGTTATTTCAGTTATAACTCAAGCTGATAAAAAAGCGGGACGAGATTTAAAAATTTTAAAATCACCCGTAAAATTATTGGCTGAAAAATATGATCTAATTATTAAGCAACCCGATAAACTAAAAGATATACTTCCTTTTATAACTGAAATTAAACCGGATTTGATAGTGGTTATAGCCTATGGAAAAATATTACCCAAAACTATTTTAGATATTCCTAGATATAATTGTATAAATGTTCATGCTTCCCTATTACCAAAATATAGAGGTTCGGCTTGTATTCCAGCTCCCATATTAAACGGAGATAAAATAAGTGGTATAAGTATAATGAAAATGGACGAAAATATGGATACTGGACCGATTATTGAACAGATAAAAATTGATTTAGATCCTAATGAAACTAGTTTAACTTTATCTAATAAAATAAAAGAAGCTATTAAAAAAAACCTAACTACTATTTTAAGAAATTATATAGACTCTCCCAAAATTATAGAACAAGAAAATGATTTAGCTACTTATGTTAAAATGATAAAAAAAGAAGACGGCCACATTGATTTTAAAAATGATTTAGCTAACATGGTAGAAAGAAAAATACGAGCCTATACTCCCTGGCCTGGAACTTTTGCTTTCATAACTAAAGACAACTTGCCAAAAAATAAATTATTGTTTAAGATAATTAAATCCGAAAAAGAAATAATAGAAGATAAACAACATCAAGCTGGAGAATTATTTTTAAACAACAATAAATTAGTTTTAAAATGTTCAGATGCCGGATTAGTATTAAAAGAAATTCAATTAGCCGGAAAAAAAGCCATGACCAGCGAGGAAGTATTAAAAGGTAATTCTTGGATTATCGGTAAAATATTAGAATAATATAGGTCTCTTCGTCTAACGGTTAGGACACCAGGTTCTCATCCTGGCAATATGGGTTCGATTCCCGTAGAGATCACAAAAAAACTTAATTTTACATTAAGTTTTTTATGTATCTGACAAATAAATTTTTTATAAATTCAAAATATTCTTTTGTATCTTTATCTGAAATCGTGAACAAACATTCATAGAGATCAAAATTTCTTTTCTTTCTAAATTCATTTCCAATACTACATATTAGTTCATCTTTTAAAATTTCGGCGGTTTGCTCAATTATTTTTTGATGATGACCTGGGAAGCTTCTAGCTTTATAACCCCTTTGGGCTACAATATAAATACAAAACTTCAAAAAAGCATCATAAGAAAATTTAAAAGTAATCTCAATTTCTTTGGATTTTTCAGCTATTTTTAAATCTTTATTAGCTGAAACTAAAATTTTAGACAATTGTTCGGAACTGAAAGATATTTTATTAAAAAAACTTTTATTGAATTCCATTATTTTAATTTTATTATTTTATTTGAAAAAATATTTATCAACAGATTATCAGATT
>CAYMMH010000036.1:0-5051 GCA_964391525.1 uncultured Gammaproteobacteria bacterium
TTTCTAGAATCAACAACTTTTGTGTCATCAAAATGGCAAACTGGGCATTTCATTGTTATTTTGTTAAAAATAAGATAACACAATATATAGTATATTGAAACTTATTCTAACCACTACATATTGTTTGTTTAAAGTATAGCAAAAAAACAAAAAGCTGCCAAATGTTAAAAAAATAGCTAATATTAAATAAGTTTAGAACTACTTAATTTTAAAAAGTAAAAATAATTATTGTAGCTTGTGGATAACTAAAAGAACGATTTAAATCGTTCTTTAGGTATCGTCTATTTTTAAAAAATATTATTAGATATCTAAATTTGAATAATAATCATTTACATCTTCCAAATCTTCTAAAGCTTCCGTAAAATTAGTCATTTTTTCTTGTTCTTCTAAACTTAAAATCTGTTTATCTTTAGGTACATATTCTATTTCAGCCGATTCCATGGTTATATTTTGTTCATTTAAAATATTTTTTATTTTCTGCAAGTTATCAATTTGAGTAAAAATTAAAACAACATCATCTTCTATTTTAAAATCTTCTATCCCAGCATCTATTAATTCTAATTGCCAAGTTTCTAAATCAATATTCTTTTCTTTTAAAACATCTTTTGATATAACAATCAAACCTTTTTGTTCAAAATTCCACATAACTGATCCTAAATTTCCGCCGTGTTTAGTAAAAACATGACGAACCTCAGAAGCACTTCTATTTTTATTATCAGTTAAACATTTAACTACAAATTGGGCATTATTAGGAAAAATTCCTTCATAAAAAAGTTCTACTATTGTTTCTCCGGCTAATTCTCCCGTTCCTCTTTTTATGGCTCGTTCAATATTGTCTTTTGGCATATTAAGAGTCTTAGCCTTATCTATGGCCATCCGAAGTGATGAATTAGTTTCCGGATCACCACCTTTTTCTTTAGCAGCTATAGTTATAGTGTTAGCTATTTTAGTAAAAGCTGCCCCTCTTTTAGCATCAACTATTGCTTTGGCTCTTTTGGTTGTTGCCCATTTAGAATGTCCTGACATATTTTTGAAATTAATTATTATTTTGAAACTATAACCGTAAAAGGTTTTTTTGATCCATAAGCTTTGGGACCATAATCTAAACAATATCTTTTTATATTCTTTTTAAAATAAGGTGCTTTACTTTTTTGAATCTGACCTATTAAATAATAAGTTAAACAAAAAATAAAAGCAAAATCAATCCCTGATGGTAAAGCTATTTGCCAACGACTTTCAGCTTCTCCAAAATATAAATTTTTTTCTGAACCAAAAGTTATAATTAATTCACTTTTATCTCTAATAACAAATTTAGCATGACGAGCTTGTCCAAAACTAAAAGCCCTAATAGATAATTTAGAACCAAACAATTCACTTTTTTTAATATCTAGCATCGGAGCTATGGCTGAAAATTTATCAGGCAAAATAAAAGAATAGGCTTTAAAATTTTTAAATCCATTTTTTAGTTTTAATTTTTGTAAAAATTTTAAAATATTTTCTGGTTTTTCTTTCCCCATTGATAATATCATACTTAAATAAGTAGAAATATTATAAGTATAGGGTTCATTTATTTTAGGATAAACAATAACTTCATCAGCTATTTTGGCCGCATTAGAATTAGGTGAACAAGTTAATAATACTGTTTTTAAATTATTTTTTTTAGCCAATTTTAATTCCCAAACCGAATCCTTTTCTCCAGAAGCGGAAATTATTATAGCTTCACTGATAGTTTTATTGTTTATTAATTTCTTATATTCAATAATATCATTTTTAAAATTGGTTTCATCGGAAAAAAGGGCTGGCTGATTAGAAAATAAAATTTGTCCGGCATTATAAGCATTACCACTTCCTACTACAATTGGAAACTTAAATTTTTTAGTATTTAATACTGGTAATTTTAAATCTTTTAAAAAATTAAGGGCTTGAATTACTCCTTGATCTAAATTTATAATATTATTAATTATATTTTTCATAAAATTTAAATTATTTTATTTTACCTTGATTTATTGTATCATTAATTAATTTTTTTATTTCTTGCTTATTACCCAAATATGACCATTTTTTTAATTTAAAATTTTTGTCAAAATTACAAATTATAGGAACGGCGACTGGAATATTAAAATTAACTATATCTCTTTCTGATATATTATCTAAATATTTTATTAAAGCTCTCAAACTATTTCCACTAGCTACTACTAAAACTTTTTTACCAGCTTTTAAATTAGGTATTACTTCTTTTTTCCAAAAAGGAATAACTCGATCTTCAACATTTTTAAGGGACTCCGTTAAAACTGGTTTTTTAAGAAAATTATAACGAGAATCTTTCATTTGATTATAGGAACTAGAAATTTTTATTGCTGGTGGAGCAATATTATATGATCGGCGCCATAGAAGAACTTGTTCTTCACCATATTTTTTAACCATTTCTTTTTTATTCAACCCCTGAAGACAACCATAATGTTTTTCGTTAAGTCTCCAATCCTTAATCATTGGTAACCATAATAAATCCATTTCATCTAAAATAATAGTGGCTGTTTTAACCGTTCTTCTTAAAAAAGAAGTAAAACATAAATCAAAAGAAAATTTTTCCTTTTTTAATAAAGCCCCTATTTTTCTGGATTGTTTAAATCCAAGGGGAGATAAATTAACATCTACCCAACCAGTAAATTTGCCAAATTTATTCCATTCACTCTCTCCGTGACGAATTAAAACAATTTTATACATATTTTTAATTAAAATTGACTAAAAAACTTAGGAATGCTAAACTTTTATAGTTAATTATAAATATATTAGATTTAAGAATTTATCAATTAAAATACCAATAATTTTAATAAAAACACTTTTTTTAATAAAGAAAATCGTTGCTTTTATCCTCAATATAGCCAAAAAAATTGTTTTAGCTATATTAAATTTTTTATTCTTTAAAATCTTTATAAAAATCTATTATAATTATATCTTAATTTACAAAAAAGTAAAAGAAATAAATAAAAGAAATAATTCTAGGTTTTATTTATTAAAGAAAAATGCTTCAATCATTATAATAATATTATTAGTTTCCGTGTTTGTATTAACAAATAATATAAAAAAAACTAAAGCTCAAAATTTATCAGATGAAATATATAAAACAACCTTGGCTAAAAATATTAAATCTGACTTTGAAGAATCTGATAATGAAGAATTAATTATAGAGACATTAGAAGATGAAAGTTTGGAAAATATGGTTTTATCTCAATACATCAACCAATCAGGAATATTAAAAACTAAAACAAAAATAGGTTCTGACTCCGATAATCAATTAGTAGTAGTTTCTGAACATGGAGATCTTTTAACTAATAGTGGTTTGAATACTTCAAAAAATAATACTAGAAATAAAATAATTGAATACGTAATTCAATCCGGTGATACTATTTCCAGTATAGCTAATAATTTTGGATTAAATGTTAATACCATTTTATGGGAAAATAATTTAAGTTCTAATTCTTTAATAAAACCTGGAACAAAATTAACCATATTACCTAGCAACGGAATAAGACACATTGTAGCCAAAAATGAAAATATAAGTAAAATAGCTTCTAAATACGGAGTCACTAACGAAGCCATTATAGATAATAATGATATTTACGAAAATGAAGCTTTAACAATTGGACAAAAATTATTTATACCGGGAGGAAAGAAAATAATTGAAAAGACAACTGTTATTAATAGAAGTTATTCTGGAACTACCATTAATCAAAACACCAATAACCCTAATAACAAACCAGCCTATACTGGAGGTAAATTATTATGGCCAACAGTTGGAAGTAGAATAACCCAATATTATGCTTGGCGTCATAAGGGATTAGATATTGCCAATAAAACCGGAACTCCTCTATACGCTGCCGAAGATGGAGTTGTAGAAAAATCGGGCTGGAGTAATGGTTATGGATATAATGTAATAATAAATCATGGTGGTGGATTAAAAACATTATATGGTCACGCTTCAAAACTACGAGTAAAAGCTGGAGATAAGGTTAGCCGAGGAGATATTATAGCTGATATGGGATCAACTGGTTGGTCAACTGGACCTCATATTCACTTTGAAGTTAGAGTTAATGGAGTTCAACAAAATCCTTTAAATTATATAAAATAAAAAAATATGAAAATTATAGGTGGTTTAATTTTAATTGCCTTAGGCACCCTAATAGTTATAAAGACTGAATTTTTATTAGAAAATTTCGGTCGCATTTCTTGGTTTGAAGAAAAGTTAGGGAGTCAAGGAGGATCACGATTGGGTTATAAACTAGTTGGATTAATATTTATATTTTTCGGATTATTATTAGTCACTGGATTATTTAATGGTTTTATGGAAACATCTTTATCTCCTTTAACAAATTAATCCTTGACTTAATAAACTTTTTAAATTATTATATTTTTGTCATAGGGCCTTTAGCTCAGCTGGCTAGAGCACCTGCTTTGCAAGCAGGGGGTCAAGGGTTCGAATCCCTTAAGGTCCACATTAAGAGATTTGGAGTGTTCCAAGTCTCTTTTTAGTTGTAATATTGGCGAAATTTTCGGGGTTTGAAATCTATAAAAATTAAAAGCAGGCTTTTCTTTAAAAATCGAACCTTGAAACTTAATTTTCTCTGAATATTCAGCATTTTGATAAATTTCTGGTAAATCACAAATAAAATTAAAAACCTTATCAACATTCTTTTTCACATCAAAATTGTCGTCATTACAATTAATCACTCTGGCTTGTTTATCGGCAATTTGAATTTTTACTTTATCCATTTCCGCTTTAAAATCTTCATCGTCTAATAATTCTTTTTTCTTCATATCAATTAATTTGTCTTTTTCTGCCCTTAATTTTTCAATCTGATTTTTCAATAGCCCCGAATCATTTTTTAATTCGCCCTTTCTTGCTTCCCATGCGTCAATAATTACTTTTTTCATCGCCTTAGCCTCATTAGGCTTTGGAGTAATTTCTTTTAAACCAATCATAAACTCGCTCTCCACCTTATCTTTAGGAATTGATCTTAATTTATCGCACTGGCGGTTATAACATTTATAAT
>CAYMMH010000037.1:0-4992 GCA_964391525.1 uncultured Gammaproteobacteria bacterium
TAATATTTTACTCAAATATTTTTTTACTTGATAAAACATTCCAATTAGTTAAAGAAACAAAATCAGGATTAATTAGAACAGTTGTGTACAATGGCCGCACTAGCAGATTATTTAATGTTAGTGTAACAGAAGATAATTTCTGTAATGCCAAGTATTAAGTATTAAAAAACATAAAGGTGTGTCTATAAAAGACCACCTTTTTTTATTTGACCCAACTATTTTTTTTTGATATAATTATATAGGATAACTCATATTTAAAACCCACAAAAAGCTAAGAAATTGGCTTTTTATATATTAAATACAAACTTATGAATATTTCATATTTCGGACATTCTTGTTTTAAAATTGAAGAAAAAATTGATAATGAAAATATTGTTTTAGTGACTGATCCTTTTAACAAAGAGATAGGATTAAAAGTTCCTAATATTGAAGCTGATATTGTTTCTATTAGTCATAATCATAAAGATCATAATAATTCATCAGCCTTGAGAGCTAATCCTTTTATAGTTGACAGTGCTGGAGAATTTGATATTAAAGGAATTATAATTGAAGGAATATATTCATATCATGATAATAAACAAGGAATCGAGTTGGGAAGTAATATTATCTTTCGTTTTGATATTGAAGGTATTAGTTTAGTTCATCTAGGTGATTTGGGAGATATTTTAGATAATAAACAATTAGAAAAGATAGGTGGAGTTGATATATTATTTGTTCCGGTTGGTGGCAAATATAGTTTAGATGCTAAAAAGGCCGTTGAAGTTATTTCTCAAGTGGAGCCTCGTATAGTTATACCTATGCATTATCAAATGCCGGGTTGCAATATTAAAGATATAGATGGAGTGGAAAAATTTATTAAAGAATTAGGTATTGAACCAAGCTATGAAGAAAAAATAAAAATAAATAAAAAAGATTTACCGAGTGATGATATGCGTTTAATAATTTTTAAATAATAATATTATGACCAACCCTAAAAAAGAATTAACTTTTGTTATCTTAAAACCAGATGCTATACAACGATCAATGATTGGAGAATTAATTTCACGTATTGAAAGAACTGGTTTAAAAATGGTAGCTATGAAAATGATAAATGCTACTCCTGAACAATGTTGGAAACATTATAATAAAGATGAAAAATGGTTTTTAGAAAAAGGAACTAAAATAGTTGAAAATATTAAAAAAAATGGTCGACCAATAGAAAAAGAAGCTATTGAATATGGACGAGATATTATTGATGCTTTAGTAAAGTTTATGACCTGTGGACCTATTATACCTATGGTTTTTGAGGGAAATCAAGCCGTTGGTATAGTTAAGAAAATTGTGGGAGGTACTGAGCCTTTAAGCTCTGATGTTGGAACAATTCGGGGTGATTTCACTTTAGACTCTTATGAATTATCTAATTTTGATAATCGAGCTGTTAGAAATTTAATTCATTGTTCCGATCAAGTAGATGAAGCTTTAAGAGAAATTTCCATTTGGTTTAATGAAAATGAAATAATGAAATATCGCTTAATATCAGAACAAATTTTATACGATATAAATTTAGATGGAATAAAAGAATAAATTTTAAAATATGAAAAATAAAAAATGGCCAGAAAGAATAAAAAAAGTAATTAAAGAAAGAGACGGTAGTTTTTATTTAATGATTTTTGTTGTTTTTTTTACTTTTTTGACTATTTTTTTATGGGCTGCTAATTTTAAAACTTCTTTGGCTGAGAATAAAAAAAATAATAAAAAATTTGTACAAATAGATGAAACTAAAAAAGAAGATTTAAATAAATCAATAGATAATTTAATGATAGCTCTTGATAATTTGGATAAAATAAATAATACTACTACAATTGAAGTTAATACCTCCTCTACTTCCACTGATGATTTATCGGTAGAAATAAGTAAAAATGAATTAGAAGAAGTAAAGCAAAAATTAAATAATAAAATAAATGAATTAAATACAACAAGTTCTTCTTCCATTCCAATTCTTTCGCAGGAACTAGACGATAGTGAACAGGAAATTAATGAATTAAAGTTAAAAATTGCCGAATTGGAAGAAAAATTAAATGAAAAATAATATTAAAAAAATGAAAAAATCAGATAATAAAAAAAGATTAACAAAAAAAACATTTAACAAACCAGAAAATAATAGTAAAGAAGAACAGAAAGCGATTATAGAAGAAGAAATAATTAATAGCGAAGGCTATCAACAAACTAAGTATGGATTAGTAAAAAATCAATCGGTTAAGGAAGAAATGTGTGGTTGTTATTTGGATTATGCTATGAGTGTTATTGTTTCTAGAGCCTTGCCAGATGTTCGTGATGGTTTAAAACCAGTTCATCGTCGTATCCTATATGCGATGTGGGATATTGGTTTAAAACATAATAGTAAATTTAGAAAATCAGCCACTGTTGTCGGTGAAGTTTTAGGTAAATATCATCCTCATGGAGATTCAGCTGTTTATGATTCCATGGTTAGAATGGCTCAAGATTTTTCAATGCGCTATCCGTTAGTAAAAGGACAAGGAAACTTTGGTTCTATGGATGGTGATGGAGCTGCTGCTATGCGTTACACTGAAGCTAAATTATCAGCCATTACTGAAGAATTAATTTTTGATATTGATAAAAATACTGTTAATTTTATTCCTAATTATGATGGTTCACAAAAAGAACCTCAAGTACTACCAGCTAAATTACCTCATTTGTTATTGAATGGTTGTATGGGTATTGCCGTTGGTATGTCAACTAATATTCCCCCTCATAATCTCAAAGAATTGGTTGGAGCCATAAATCTATTATTAGAAAAACCGGAATCTACTGTTGAAGATTTAATGGAATTTGTAAAAGGACCTGATTTTCCGACTGGTGGAATAATTTATGATAAAAAAGATATTTTAAATGCTTATGCTACTGGTAAGGGAGGAATAGTAACTCGTGGACGAGCTGATATAAAAGAAGATAAAAATGGTAATTTTCAAATTATAATTTCTGAATTACCTTATCAAGTAAATAAAGCGGTTTTAGTAGAAAAAATAGCTGATTTAATAAAAGATAAAAAAATTGAAGGAATAAAGGGTTTACGTGACGAATCAGATAAAGATGGATTAAGAGTAGTTTTAGATTTAAAAAAAGATTCTTATCCTAAAAAAATAATTAATAGTTTATATAAAAATACTCAATTACAAACAACTTTTCATGTAAACATGTTAGCTTTAATTGATGGAATACAACCTAAGGTTTTAACATTGAAAATGGTTTTAGAGGAATATATTAAGCATCGAGAATCAGTAGTTTATCGACGAACTGAATTTGAATTAAATAAAGCCAAAGAAAGAGCCCATATCTTAGAGGGTTTAATGATAGCTTTAAATAATATTGATGCCGTAATAAAAACCATTAGAGCTTCAAAAGATAAGGAAATAGCCAAAATTAATTTAATAAAAAAATTCAAATTAACAGATAGACAAGCAATAGCTATCTTGGAAATGAAATTGCAAAGTTTGGCTAATATGGAACGAACTAAAATTGAAAATGAATTAAAGGATAAATTAAAGATCGTAAAAGAATTAAATATTATTTTAGCCTCTAATACTAAGATAAGAAAAATAATAAAAGATGAGATTTCTGAATTAGCTAATAAATTTGGTGATGAAAGACGAACTGAAGTTGTAGCTCATGGAATTAAAAGTTTTAATGTTGAAGATTTAGTTCCAAATGAAGAAATTATGGTAATGATGACTAGAGATGGATATATAAAAAGATTAGATCCTAATATTTTTAAAGTACAAGCTCGAGGTGGTAAGGGAGTTATTGGTTTAACTACTAAAGAAGAAGATTTAGTTGAGTTTATGTTTATAACTCAAACCCATAATGATATGTTATTTTTTACCACTAAAGGACGAGTGTTCCAATTAAAAGCTTATGAAATTCCTCAAGCTTCTCGTACTGCTAAAGGAACTCCAATAGTTAATTTTTTACAATTATTAAATGGAGAAAAAATAACATCTATTTTACCGTTAGATAAAATATCAGTTTATAATTATCTATTTTTTGCCACCGAAAAAGGATTAGTAAAGAAAGTTAAAATTAATGATTTTTCCAATGTTCGTCGCAATGGTTTAATAGCTATAAAAATAAAAAATGATGATAAATTGATTTGGTGTAAGCCAAGCTCTGGATCTGATCATATTGTTTTGATTACATCTAATGGTCAAGCTATCAGATTTTCGGAAAAAGAGGTTCGTGATATGGGACGAAACGCTTCCGGTGTTCGTGGTATTAAATTAAAAGGTAAGGACTTAGTGGTTGGAATGGGTATAGTAAAAATAGATAAATCTCTAAAACTTAATTATCAAATTTTAACAATAATGGAAAAGGGATATGGAAAAAGAACCGATTTAAGTTTATATAAAACACAGGGCCGAGGAGGAAGTGGTATTAGAACAGCCAAAGTTAGTGATAAAAGCGGACAAATTAGTAATGCCTTTGTGTTTAATAAAGAAATGATGGAAGGTAAAGATATAATAATAATTTCAGATAAAGGACAGGTTATAAGAGTTCCGTTTAAATCAGTTAACCAATTAGGTAGAGATACTCAGGGGGTTAAAATTATGAGATTTAAAGATGAAGGAGATTGTGTGGCTGGTGTAACTTATGCTTAATAAAAAAATTAAATTATTTTTTAATAATAAAAAGAGGCTTTAATTTTTGCCTCTTTTTGCATAGATTTGGAAGGAGTTATTTTAATAATAAAATATGTTTTTGTCTAATATTAGCCAATATATATGGTTTTTAAATTTGTTGTTTTGCATAGATTTTTTTATTATGATATAATAGAAATATGAAAAAAGAACTAAGAATAAATGAAGCGGCTGATTTTTTGGGAGTAAATCCTGATACTCTTAGGCGTTGGGAAAGAATTGGAAAGATAAAGCCATTAAATCCGGGACGAGGATATCATCGTAAGTATAATTTTTTACAATTAGAAGATTTTTTATTAAA
>CAYMMH010000038.1:0-4985 GCA_964391525.1 uncultured Gammaproteobacteria bacterium
TTGGATTTTTTATTGTTTATAATATGATTGATTTTAAGAAAAAAATGGAAGAAGAATTACAAGAACAACAATATTTTCAACCAAAAAAGAAAAGATTAGGTTTAAAAATCTTTGGTTTTTTTATGGCTTTTCTAATTTTATTTTCGGCTACTGTTCTTATTTCATCCGAAGATGCCTCTAAGGTTCCTATTCTTGGTAGGTTAGTTGGTTTAGTAGAAAGTTCAGATAGAAAAATAAAAGGAGAATCTGATGATAGAATAAATATACTACTTCTAGGTATGGGAGGTAAAAATCATGATGGAGGAAATTTAACTGATACTATTATGTTAGTTAGTTTACAACCATCTACTAAAAAAGTAGCTATGATGTCTATTCCTCGTGATATGATGATCTCGGTTGAAGGAATGGGTTGGAAAAAAATAAATGCTATTAATGCTTTAGCTGAAAGTGAAAAAAAAGGCAGTGGAGGAGAGGCTATTTCTCAAGCTGTAAGTGATGTTTTAGGAATACCTATTCATTATTATGTTAGAGTTGATTTTCAAGGATTTGTTAATATAATTAATGAATTGGGTGGTGTAGAAGTTTATGTTGATAACATTTTAGAAGATTACGCTTATCCTATTTCCGGTCAAGAAGATAATCCTGATTATAATTCTCGTTATGAACATTTATATATATCGCAAGGATGGCAAACCATGGATGGTTCTTTAGCTTTGAAATATGCCAGATCACGCCATGGTTTGGGGGTTGAAGGATCAGATTTTGCCAGATCAAAGAGACAACAAAAAATAATAGAAGCTGTAAAAAATAAATTATTAAAAAAAGAAAATATTTTAAAACCAGCTATGATTTCTTCTATTGCCTCTGAGTTAAGAGAAAATATTTCTTATAATCTTTCTACTTGGGAGATAGTAAAATTATGGCAAAATTTTAAAGATATTTCTAGCGATGATATTTCTAATTATGTTTTAGATAATAGCGCTAATGGTTTATTAGTAGCCGGAATGAGTGAGGGCGGAGCATATATTTTGACTCCTCGTAGTGGAGATTATACTGAAATTCAATATTTAGTTCATAATTTTTTCTATGATAAAGAAAAAGAAGAAAATAATAAAAAAGAAGAAATAAAAGAAAATACTCAAGTAGCTAGAGTAGAAATAAAAAATGGTACCTGGATTAATGGTTTAGCTAATAAAACTTCTATTGATTTAGAAAAAAATAATTTTATAGTTTTGAGAATTAGTAATTCCAGCCAACGTGATTTTAGTAAAACAATTATTTATGATTTAAGTTATGGAGAAAAAGATGAAGCTCTTAAATATCTAAAAGAATATTTACAAGCTGAAGTTTCTTTTTCAGTTCCTGATTGGTTGGCTGAAGAAATAAAAAATAGTAATAATTCAGAAGAGTTTGAAGTTCCTGATTTTATTATAGTATTAGGCCAGAATGCCAGCAATATTAATTTTTAATAGTATTGTTAATTTAATTTGATATGTTTGATAAAAATTTACCGCTTGTAGTTATAATTGGTCGAACTAATGTTGGCAAGTCAACCTTGTTTAATCGTTTAGTTGAATCTAATCAAGCTATAGTTTCTCCAATAGAAAACACTACTCGTGATTTTAATTATAATGTAATTAATTGGCGAAATAATGATTTTCAATTGATTGATTCAGCTGGAGTTTTAGATACCTTTGAGTTAAATAAAAAAATAGATAAAAATATTAGTGGAATAGATGAAATAAATCAAAAGGCGCAAAAACAAGTTTATGAATTAATAAAAAAAGCCGATTTGCTTTTTTTTATTGTTGATAATAAAAATGGAGTATTATCGGAAGATAGAAATATAGTAAATTTTTTAAAAAAAAGAGAGTATCAAAATAAAACATTTTTAATTGTAAATAAAGTTGATGATTTTAAACAAAGATCGGAAGCTAGTCAATTTAATAAATTGTCGTTAGGAGAGCCAGTATTAATTTCTTCAGCTACCGGTTCTGGTTTGGGAGATTTATTAGATTTAGCGGTTAATTTTTTTATAAAAAATAAAAAAACAGACAATAAAAAAGAAATAGAAGAAGATCGCGAAAAAATAAATTTATGTATTATTGGTAAACCTAATGTTGGTAAATCATCTTTATTAAATTCTTTTTTGGGTTATGAAAGAGCCATTGTTAGTGATGTTCCTCATACTACCAGAGAATCACAAAATTCAGAAGTTATATATAAAGATAAAATTATAAATATTATTGATACTGCCGGTATAAGCCGAAGAGGCACTAAAACTAAAGGTTTGGAAAAATATGGAATTATTAAATCTCGTCAAAGCTTAAAAAGAGCTGATATTGTTTTATTAATACTTGATATTAATGATCTATTAACTAAACAAGATGCTAAGTTGGTAGAAGAAATTATGGATTTAGGGAAGAGTTTTATAATAGTAGCTAATAAATGGGATTTAATAGAAGATCGAAATACTAAAAAATGGACTAGAGAAATAAATATTCGTTTACCTTTTATATTATGGGCTCCCATTTTATTTATTTCAGCTAAAACCGGAGAAAAAACCAATAAGATATTTGATTTAGTTTTGAAAATAAGTGAAAGTCGAAAGAAAAAATTAAGTGACACAACCTTAGATAGATTTTTAAATAAAATGATAAAGATACATAAACCATCTAAGGGTAGAGGAATAAAGCATCCAAGAATTTTTAGTTTAAAACAAGTATGGGACAACCCACCTCGTTTTGAAGTTAAAATTGGTTCGCAAGAAGACTTACATGATTCTTATTTACGCTTTTTAGAAAATAGAATAAGAGAAAATTTTGATTTTGTTGGAACTCCCGTTAAAGTTTCAGTTAAAAAAAATAAAAAGATTCATGGACAAAAAGAATAGTTTTTTGTTGTTTTTTTTATTTTGTGCTATAATTCTATAAATTAAAATTTAATTATAATTTATAATTTTTTATTAAAACTATGTTAAAAAACAATTTTAAAAAAACAATTTTATTCACCGCTGTTTTTTCTTTAATCTTTCTATCAGCTTGTAGCATTAAAAAAGATACTAAGGAAATAAGTATTGATGAGGCTAAAGTTAAAGCTGAAAAGTTTATTAATGATAATTTTATGGACGCTAGTAGTACGGCTGTCATTACTAATATAAAAGAAGATGAACAAACAGATTTATATAAATTTACACTTGATTTAGGAAATGGTCAAACCTACGATTCATATATTAGTAAAGATGGAGAAGAATTTTTTCCTCAAGCCTATAATATTGCCGAATTAGAAGAAAGTTTAAAGGCTACTTCTTCTGAAAGTACAAGTACTGAAAGCACCGAGGTTAATTATGAGGGTTTTAATGAATCAGCTGATTTTTCAACTGATAAAAAAGTAGCTGTTTATTTTTTCTGGGGTAGTGGTTGTCCTCATTGTTCAGCTCAAAGAGAAGCTATGAGTGCTTGGGTTACTAAATACCCAGATATAGATATTAAAACTTATGAAACTTGGAATAATACTGACAATGCTACTATATTAGAAAATATGGCTAAAGCTTATGGAACTACTGTTCAAGGGGTTCCAATGACTTTTATTGGTGATAAATATTGGGTTGGATATGCTGATTCAATGGAATCAGAAATGACTAATAAAATTGATGAATGTTTAAAAGGTGATTGTGAGAATCCAGGTGATAGATTAAAATAAGGTATAATAATAAAAAACAGAAATAAAAAATAATCGTTATACACGATTATTTTTTTATTATTTATATATTAATTATAATTTCGGTGATGGCGAAAATTAACCAAAATATAAAAAGATAAATAGCTTCACGTTTAGAAAGACATTTTCCCGTTCTCATAAAATGAAATAATATAAAAGAAGCGACGACCATAAATATACCGGTAATATAAACTGTTTTTTGAGGAAATGAAAAAGGATTTATTAAGGCTAATATCCCTACTACAATAGTAGCATCAGCTAATACCGTTCCTAAAAGATCTCCTATGGCCAATGAGTCATCATGTTTTTTTATGGCATGCAAAGAAAAAAATAATTCTGGCATAGTGGTTCCTAATCCGATAATTAGCATTCCTATAACGATAGAATTTATTTTTAAAATATTGGCAATAGATGTAGTTGATGTAATAACAAAATGAGAACCAATTAACAGAATGGTCATACTTAATAAAAGTCCTATAAAATTTTTTAATTTACTATCTTTAGAATTTATTTTCATTTTTAATTCATCATTATCTCGTAAAGTCATGTAATAAAAAAAGATTCCAACTACAATAAGTATAACTCCTTCCCATCTGGATAAGTATCCATTGAAACTAAAAAATAGGGGAAGCAATAACATAAAAGGATAAACAGATTGTTTTTTTAATATTTTACTTTCTACTTTTAAATTTCTTTTTGCTGACCAAATAATAATAGCAAAAATTAAAGTTAAATCAGCTACATTTGATCCGAATAACATACCAAGACCCAGAGAAGAAGCATCATTCAAAGCTGAATTTATAGAAATAAATGTTTCGGGCAGAATAGAAATGATGGCTACAATAATAAAACCAACAACATATTTTGAAAGATTAAAGCTCTTGGCTAATTGGCCAGCATATTTAGTTGCCATTGTTGAGCCTTTTATAACCATATAAAAAGCGACAACAAATATAAATAGTTCTTTGTACATATTATTCTCGATTTTACATTATAAAGTGAATTTAGTCCAATAAATTTTGTAATTATAAAAAATTATTTTTTAATATTTTGTTTATAAATTAAAAAAAGATTTAGTTAATACCAAATCTTTTAATGTGGTCTTTAAAAAGAAGATTTCCAACTCTTTGGATGAGATTATTGAGGAAATTAAGCGATGGGCGGGGTTTTTGGATAAAGCCTGATTTTGTAGCCCTAAGTTCTATTGTCTCGCCAAAGTGATAATGTCATAGGGCGAGCAAAGTTAAAATGTCATAGTTAACAAA
>CAYMMH010000039.1:0-4971 GCA_964391525.1 uncultured Gammaproteobacteria bacterium
TAAATTCTCTTATTTTTTTATTATTTTTATATACCGATATTACTCCTCCGCTATTAACCAAAGTTTCTTCTTGATTATCATTATCAATGTCACTTATTATTATTTGTGAGTTAGAGGGATAAGAATCAGAATAAACAAAAAATCCCGAACGTGTTTGACGACCATCCTCATTAAACACCCGAACATAATCTCCATTATTAAAACTATTATTTTTTATGGAAGTAACTTCTGAGTTTCTTTTTAATAAAACTACAGCATCTTTAGAAGCTAATTTAATATAATTTATAACACTACCATTATTAACACTACGATCTTGAGTTCCGTTTATTCTTTCAAATTCTTCATTACTAAATACATAAATTTGTTCACTATCACTGGAATTTATTATAACACTCCCCTCTTCAAAATCTCTACGCCATAAACCTTTTTTATATGAAGTATTAGTTCTGTCCAAAAGATTATAGGCCGAAGAAATTGCTTTTCCTAAACTAACATTATATTCGTCATACCACCAAGTTTGATTATGACTAGTATTACCAAAATCAAAGCTATAATATCCATGACTTTCCATTAAAGTACTAGCTAAACCAAAACGCATTTTTTTATAATTATCTTCATTGCTATCATAGGAATTTATTATTGTAACTTGAGGAGAATCATTATTGTCTTTTATTTTTAAATAAGTTGACAATATACCACTCCAATCTCCATTACTTTCCCAAGAAGCTGGAAAACCTTCAAACATAACCCCATTTAAAAAAGTTTGATAATCAAGATGAACTCTTCCATTACCGAGTATTATATAATCATCTCCTATTAAATCTCTAGTTTTTTGTAACATTTTCTGCGTTCCTTTAGCCCAAGCATTGTTAACCTCTGTAATAGAATCAGTCTGACCATTATTATCAGCATCAAAATCTCCCCCAACCCAAGCTATATCACCCCAAATATTATCATAAAAAACTCCATCCCATAAACCGGTAGAAATAATATTATTCTTAATAAAAGTTGGTAAATAATCATTCCATCGTTGGCCAGACGAATCTATTTTAGCTCCATCACTTAAATTCAACATATATGTTCCCGACCAATAGCTTATTCTATTTCCATTTTTATCTTTTAACCACCAACCATCATAAATACCGTCAACTAATCTCTTTCTTAAAACGGCATTTTGATTCCACTCACTGGTATATATATCAGCATTAGCTTCTTGTGATGTAATATAGGCCAAAATTACTACATTAGGATTTAATTCTCTTATTTTTTTTAATTGAACCCGACTGTTTTCTTGAACTTCCATATCTAAAATCAAAAGATCCCACTTAGCTAACTCTTCAACTTCGGAATCGGTAATAGTCCATTTTAAAAAATAATTAGCTAATTTAGGATAGGTATTTTTATCATTTATCGCTGAAGAAGTTATTTTAGGACCAAAAAAAACAATAGCTAGAGATAAAAATAATATTAATTTTTTTATAATATTTTTTTTCATTTAATAATTTATATTAATAATACTAATTTCCGAAAAATTAAATAATCTCATCGGTAAAACTACCATTCCTATTCCCGGACTAACAAAAACATTAATATCAGAAATTTTATAAAAACCACGATCAAAATTATAAACACTCGGTATTATATGCTTATATAAAAAAGGTAACCTCATTTGACCAGCATGGGTATGACCAGAAACAACTAAATCTATTTGTTTATAATTTTCACTTAAATTTTCTATTTCATAAACAATATCAGGATTATGAGCCAACAATATATCAAGATCCACTTTATCTTCAAAATCATTTTTATTCAAAACTTCATAATCAGGAGAACCGGTCCAAAAATCTTCTAAGCCAGAAAATTTAATTATGGAATTATTAATAGACATTGTTTTAATATTATTATCTACAACTAAAACTCCATTAGATTCCAAGGCTGTTATTATTTCATTTGAAATATTATTATCACCCTTACCATAATCATGATTACCTAAAACAGCTAATTTAGGAACTTTAATATTTTGTAATTCAGAAAAACTTTTTGTTAATTTATTTTTATTTATATGATAAACAAAATCTCCGCTAATTAAAACAATATCCGGATTTACTTTGTTTATCTTTTTTACTAATTTTTTCATTATTCTCTTATTTTGAAAAGCACCTAGGTGGAGATCTGAAATTACAGCCGTTTTTAAACTTTTTATTTCGGTTTTTTCTTCCACGTTAAAATTATAATTATTTACTTTTATAACTCGTGGTTCAATAAATCTAGCCCAAATTATAATTAAAAAAATAAACAACAAAAAAATAATTTCAATTGAAACTTTTTTTGTTTTTATTAATCTCCATATTAAAAAACCAACAACTAAAAACGATAAATAAAAACTATAATAAAAAATGGTAAATAATATTACATCTAACATTATTTTTTCTTAATTATTTTTAAATCATCTGGTAAAAATGGTTTTAACACTTCTGGTATAACAACACTTCCATCGGCCTGTTGATTTTGTTCTAAAATAGCTGGAACCAAACGAGAAGTGGCTAAACCTGATCCATTTAAAGTATGGGGAAAATAATTTTTTCCATCACTTCCCTTCACTCTAATATTTCCTCGACGGGATTGATAATCTAAAGCATTAGAAACAGAACTTACCTCTTTGTAAATACCCATACTAGGAATCCAAACTTCTAAATCTACTGTTTTAGCCATGGCCGCGGAACAATCACCGGCTGCTAAATCACTAATTTGAAAATGAAGATTTAATCCTTCAAATAATTTAGTAATATGATTTTTCAATTCTTCAAAAGCTAACCAAGAATTTTCTGGCAAAACATATTGAAATAATTCTATCTTATTGAATTGATGACCTCTTATCATTCCTCGTTCTTCTTGACGATAACTTCCCGCTTCCCGACGAAAACAAGGTGAATAGGCCATATATTTTAAAGGTAAATCTTCTGCCTTTAATATTTCATCTCGATGATAATTTCCCAACATCATTTCAGCAGTTGGATTTAAACATAATTTATCTTCAGTCCAGAAAAGATCTTCTCTAAATTTAGGTAAATGTCCAGAAGCATATGCTGAAGCCTCGTTTAACAAAAAAGGAGGAATCAAAAAAGTATACCCATTTTTTATGTGAAAATTTATAAAATAATTTAATAATCCCCATTCTAATACCGCCCCAGCCCCTTTATAAGCCCAAAAACCGGCCCCTGACATCTTTACAGCTCTTTTATAGTCAATTATATCTAAACTTTCAGCCAAATCAACATGATTCTTAAATTCAAAGTCAAATTTAGGTTTTTTGGCAAAAGTATAAGAAACTTTATTATTTTCTTTATTTCCAGCTACTACATCGTCAGCCACAATATTAGGTAAAAATAATAAACGATCCTTCAATTCATTTTCTATTATATTTAATTCATTTTCTATTTTTTTTATTTCAACATTATTTTCTTTTATTTTTTTAATAGTATCTTCATCTGGTTTAACTTTTGATAATTTATTTTTTTCTGATTTTAGATTTTCTAAATTAGAAATTATTTTTTTTCTTCCATCATCCAAAGAAATTATTTTGTCTAAACCCAAATCAATTTCCGATCCCAATCTTTTTCGTAAAGAAAATTCAACAGCCTCTGTTTCTTCTCTAATTTTTTTTATATCTAACATATTTTTATAATAATCAATTGATTACTTCTCCTCCAAAAGTTTTAAGTAAATCATCAATTATTTCATTATTATCATTTTTATTATTTATTTCTAAGCTTTCATCAACCAAAGCTTTAATCTTAAGATCGGTTTTAAAAACATCAAACAAAACACTTTTTACTATTTTATTTATATCTGGACTATCTAAACGATCTTTATGAAATTTATATTTAAAAGCTAATAAAATAGTGTTATTATTAACATCTTTTATTTGACAAGATTGCATCACAAAAGATAAGGAATGATTATGAGGTTTTAATCTGGTCAAAAATTCAGGCCATTGTTTTTCTATTTCTTCTTTTTTTACCGATGAAGATGAATTAGAATTAATCTTTTTTTCATTATTTGGTAAAAAATTATCATTTGAATCTTTGTAATTAAAATTAACTTTTTTTTCTATTTGAGAACAAATTTCTATAACCGCTAATTCTAAAGGCATTTGAGGAATCAAAGCTGTAGGTAATTCCTTAACGACTAATAAAAATTTTTCTGAAATTTTAATTAAATCCTCTATAGAGAAATTTTTATTTAATTCACTTATTTTTATTTCCATTTTTTCACTTAAATCCAAACCCAAACTGCTAGATAAGGAATCGCTTATTTTACTTAATATCATCTTTCTTAATAGTTCTACAAAATCATTTATAAAGTTTTTTAAATTTATTCCATTAGTATTTAAATCATTTATAATTTTAATAGCTGATACAACATCTTTTTTACTTAAACTTTCTAACAATTTAAAGTTTTCTTCTATGTTATTATAAGGGATAACTAAATTAGCACTAGCCATGTCTATTTTTTTATCACTAACGGCTATTATTTGACTAAATAAACTTTCAGCATCTCGTAAATGTCCATCAGCTTTTAAAGCAATCAATTCTAATACTTCCCGATCAACATCTAATTTTTCATTTTTTACTATAACTTCTAACTTGGCTATCATATCGTTAAAACTAATCATTTTAAAATCAAAACGTTCACAACGAGAAATTATAGTTAAAGGAACTTTATATATTTCAGTAGTACATAGTATAAAAATAACATTACTTGGTGGTTCTTCTAAGGTTTTAAGCAAAGCATTAAAAGCTGAAATTGATAACATGTGAACTTCATCAATAATAAAAACCTTATACTTATTTGATGAAGATTTTATTCTACTTAAAGAAATTATATTTTCTCTAACATTATCAACACCAGTATTACTGGCCGCATCTATTTCTATAACATCTAAATTACTAAAATTATTTATACTTTTAC
>CAYMMH010000040.1:0-4963 GCA_964391525.1 uncultured Gammaproteobacteria bacterium
TCTATAAATAAATTAACTGAAGCTACAACCTTATCTCCTATTTTTATACCACCATCAGAAATTTTTTCTGTAGCTCTCATTTCTTTCAAATCATTTAGAATTTTATTCATATCTTCTTCAGTAGCTTCCACCTTTTCTTCACTAAAACCAAAATTTTTGTATTCACCGATAGTCACTTCTGGCAAAATAGAAACGGTAATTTTAAACTCTAAAGGATTTCCTGGAGCTAATTTAGTAATATTAATTTCAGGTTGTCCGAAAATTTGTTTATCTTTTATATTCTCTGAAATAATAGAAAATATTTTATTATTTATACAAATATGAGCCGCTTCCTCTAGAATACTCATTTCCCCTATTTTTTGTTTTAATATTTCAAAAGGAACTTTACCGGGTCGAAAACCCTCTATCTTTATTTCTTTAGAAAGATTTTCAGCTCCTTTTTGAATAAAAGGATTAAATTCTTCTACACTAAATTCTACATTCAATTCAATTTTTGATTTATCCAAATCTTGCCTTGATATTTTCATACTATAAAATTAATAATTAATTATCTATATTATAACAAAAAAATTAAAATAAAAAAATGTTATAAAAAATAGGAGACTAATCTCCTATTTTTTTATTTTTAATTAAAAACTAAAAGAATAAGGGAACAAATATTAATGAAACAATACTCATTAATTTTATTAATATATTTAAGGAAGGACCTGATGTATCTTTAAAAGGATCTCCAACAGTATCCCCAACTACAGCTGCTTTATGAGCATCAGAACCCTTTCCTCCTAAATTTCCAGCTTCAATATATTTTTTTGCATTATCCCAAGCTCCTCCAGCGTTAGCCATATTTATTGCTTGTAATACTCCAGTAACTAAAGCTCCGGCCAATAAACCACCCAGAGCTTCTTTACCAAGAAAAGGGATTAAACCGACAGCCAATGGAACAACTATAGCTATTAGACCTGGAATTATCATTTCTTTTAAAGCTGCCTTAGTACTAATATCAACACAACGATCATATTCTGGTTTGGCTTTACCCTCCATTAAACCAGTAATTTCTTTAAATTGACGACGAATTTCTTTTATTAATGAAGTAGCTGCACTTCCAACTGCTTCCATGGTTTTAGAAGTAAAGAAATAAGTTAACATACCACCAATTAAAAGACCAGCTATAACTTTAGGATTATTTATATCTATATATTTTAATCCAGCTACTTGAACATAAGCAGTAAATAAAGCTAAAGAAGTTAGAGCGGCTGAACCAATAGCAAAACCTTTTCCGATAGCCGCAGTAGTATTTCCAATTGAATCTAATTTATCAGTTATTTTTCTAACTTCTGGTTCTAATCCTGCCATTTCAGCTATACCTCCAGCGTTATCAGCTACTGGACCGTAAGCATCAACAGCAATAGTCATACCAACAGTTGATAACATTCCAACGGCAGCAATGGCTATACCATAAATACCAGCAAAGTGATATGAAAGTAAGATAGCACCAACTATAACTATAATAGGTAAAACGGTACTTTTCATACCAACTGCTAAACCACTAATAATATTAGTTGCGGCTCCAGTTAAAGAAGAATCAGCAATATGTCTAACCGGCTTATAACTATCAGAAGTATAATATTCGGTAATTTTTCCAATAGCTACTCCGGCCAATAATCCAGCTACTATTGAATAAAAAATTCCATAATTTTCAAAAATACCTTGAGCTATAAAATTACGAATTAAAAAGAACGAAGCTATTAAAACTACTAAAGCACTAATCCAAATACCTCTTTCTAAAACAGCCCCTAAACGATTGTCTTTTTTTGATCGAACAAAGAAAAAAGAAAATATAGAAGCTAATACTCCAATTGAAGCAATTAATAAGGGTAATGAAACACTTTTTATACCAAATAAAGAAACTCCTAAAATCATAGCGGCTACAATTGAACCAACATAAGATTCAAAAAGATCGGCTCCCATTCCAGCCACATCTCCTACATTATCTCCTACGTTATCAGCTATAACTCCAGCGTTGCGAGGATCATCCTCTGGAATTCCAGCTTCAATTTTACCAACTAAGTCAGAACCAACATCAGCGGCTTTAGTATAAATTCCTCCTCCAACACGAGCAAATAAAGCAATAGAACTAGCTCCTAGAGCGTAACCATTAATAACATTTGGATCGCGAATAATAAGATATAAAATAGCTAATCCTAAAAGACCTAATCCTACAACCATCATACCCATAATAGTACCACTAGAAAAAGCAGCCACTAAAGCTTTATTTAATGAGCCAGAACGAGCAGCTTGAGCAGTACGAACATTAGCATTAGTAGAAACCATCATACCAATATATCCAGCTGTAGCTGACAAAACCGCTCCTATAACAAAACTAACAGCAGTTAAACTATTAATTGTAAAAAATAAAATTGTTGCTAATATGACTACAAAAACAGCAACATATAAATATTCCCTCTTTAAAAATGTTTTAGCTCCTCCATTAATAGCTTTAGCAATTTCCTGCATTTTATCATTACCTTTTGGTAATTTAAAAACTCTTACAGTTAAAATAGCTCCAAAAATTAAAGCGATTATCGGACAAATTACGATAAAAATTTCCTCCATAGCCTTTTATTTTTTAAACAATTTTAAATTTTAAAACATTGTTTAAAAAATTAATATTAATTAATATATAAATTTTTTTTAAAATTTTTTAGTTATTTTTTTTGTTTTTTTCTTAGAAGTTTTTTCTTCAACAATATCTTCAGATTTTTCTTCAGTTAAAACTTCTTCTTCTGAACCTATTTTTTCTATTTCTATTTCATCTTCTTTTTCTTCTTCTGCTTCTTTAAATTTTATCAATTCTTCATCTTCACCTTGAGAAATTATATCAATTTTCCAACCAGTAAGACGAGCAGCTAATCTAACATTTTGACCATTTTTACCTATAGCTAAGGATAATTTATCAGCAGCTACTTTAACAATGGCTTTCTTATTTTTTTCATCAATTTCAATACCTAATATTTTAGCCGGAGCCAAAGAATTACTAATATATTTAGCTGGATCTTCACTATATTCTATAATATCAACTTTTTCTCCTCCTAATTCATTAATGATAGTTTGAATACGAACTCCTCTTTGTCCGACACAAGAACCGACCGGATCAATATTTTCCGAATCAGAAGAAATCGCCACTTTAGATCTGGAACCGGCTTCACGAGTTACATTTTTTATTTCTACTAAACCATTAGCTACTTCTGGAATTTCCATAATAAATATTTGTCTTACTATTTCTTCTGATTTGCGAGATAAAATAATTTCGGCTCCACGAATTCCGGAACGAACTTCTTTAACATAAACTTTTAAACGATTTCCGATAGTATATTTTTCTCCCATTATTTGTTCATCCAAAGGTAAGATACCTATAGCTTTATCTAAATCCACAAAAACCAATCTACCTTCTATTCTTTGAATAATTCCATTTATAACTTGTCCTTCTTGATCTTTAAATTCATTAAAGACAGTTTCTTTTTCTATTTCTCTAAGTTTTTGAATTATAACTTGTTTAGCTGTTTGAGCAGCCATACGTCCATAACCTACTGGCTCCTCTAACTCAAAAACTATTTCACCTCCAATCTTAGCATCTTTTTTAATTAACAAAGCATCCTTAAGTTGAATTTCAGTTTTAGGATTAAATTTTCTTTCAACTTCAATTTCAGTTTCAACTAAATTATTTACTTCGGATTCTTTTTCTTTTTTTACTTCGTAAAAATTCTTATTTTTATTATCTAAACCGGCCTCTCTTTTCTTTTCAGCTTCATCAAATTCTTTTTGTTCTTCTTCCGATAAATCTTCAACTATAGTTTTTATATCATAAATTTTAGATTTACCAGTTTCTGAGTCAAAAACAACCTTAATATTCTGCATTTTATTGCCATAATCCTTACGATAAGCAGCAGCTAAAGAAGATTCAATAGCTGAAATAACTAAGTCATATTCTATTCTTTTTTCATCACACACTTGTTTTATAGCACTTGATAATTCTGACATATTTTTTAAATTTATTTTATAAATTAAACGTTAAAAGCTAATTGTATTATCAATTAGCTTTATATGTATACTATAACAAATGTTTTAAAAAAAGACAATACCAAATAATCACAATACCTAATATAATTACTATTATCAATTATTAAAATCAGATTCTATTTTTAATAATCCATAAAGAGAGTCAGGGATAATATTTTAACTTTTATATCTTTAACTTAATAATTTGTTCTTTAAAATTTTTAGCTATAGTTTTTAAATCAACCTTTTGATTATTCTTAAATTTAATCGGTTCCATCTTTAAATCTTTAAAATAAACCAAACTTTTTAAAACTAAATTAATATCTAATTCCGGCAATTTTTTATTTAGATTATTTAAAATACTTTTTAAAGAAACTTTTTTAAAAATAAAATATAAATCAATATAATCTTTATTAGCCGCTCGACTAACGATGGCCGATAATTTCATACAAGCGATATCTACAATTGAGGCTATATTAAAATAACGTTCATTAACGGTTTTTTTAATTAATTTATAATTATAAGTAAAAAAACTTAATTTTATATTATCGTTAATAAAAACAGTTAATGTATTTTTTTCTTCTTGAACTTTTAAAATTTTACATCCCTTAAAAGTTTCTTTAATTTGTAAATAAAGTTTTTCGGTATCAATATCTTTTTTTGAAAAAAAATCAAAATCAATACTATCACGATGACCTAATTGTAAAGCCAATCCTGTTCCACCGGCTAAATAAAAATCTTTTTTAAAATTTTTAAAACGTGGTAAAATCGTTAATCTTTTTTTATCTAAAATATTGTAAAACATATTAAAAACGAGATTTTATTAATTTTTTTTTATCAATATTTAAAAATAAAATCCAATAATTTAAAGATTTTTCATTTAATTCTCCTTTAGATCCATGATTGA
>CAYMMH010000041.1:0-4921 GCA_964391525.1 uncultured Gammaproteobacteria bacterium
AATCAAATAGGTGCTGTAATTTTTGCTGATTATTTAAAAAAATTTGGTTTTGGAGAAAAAACCGGAATAGATTTAATTTCAGAAAGTTCCGGTGATATTAGCAGTTTATTAGGTAATAAAGTAAAAGATATAAATTTAGCCACCGCCTCTTTTGGTCAAGGATTGGCTGTCACTCCGATACAAATGATAATGGCTTATGGAGCTATTGCTAATAAAGGAATATTAATGAAACCATATATTGTGTCTCAAGTTTTAGATAAAGATAATAACATAATTAAAGAAACAAAACCTCAAAAAGTTAGACAAGTAATATCAGAAAATACCGCTCAAACTATTTCAGCTATGTTAGTTAATGTAGTTGAAAATGGTCATGCTAAAAAGTCAAAAGTAGCTGGTTATTATATAGGAGGAAAAACAGGAACAGCTCAAATTCCTTCCGGTAAAGGAGGATATTTGGAGAATAAATATATACATACTTTTGTTGGTTATGGTCCAATTGAAGATCCGCAATTTGTAATGTTGGTTAAATTTGATAGTCCTAACACTTCGGTTTATGCTGAAGGTACAGTTGTCCCAGTATTTGGCGAAATTATTGATTTTTTGTTAAAATACTATCAGATAGCCGCAACTAGAAAATTATAATCTACTAGAATTAAGATATGAAAAAAATAGTTATAAAATTATTAGCCTTTTTTTCTAATAAAATAATAAAAAAATATCAACCCAAAGTTATTGGTATTAGTGGTAGTGTTGGAAAAACCGGGGTAAAAGAATATATTGAATTTGTTTTAAAAAATAAATTTAGAGTTAGGGCTAGTATAAAAAATTATAATAATGAATTTGGTTTACCTTTATCAATTATTGGAATGATTTCTCCGGGTAAAAATATTTGGGGTTGGTTTAAAGTTTTTAGTAAAGGTCTAAAATTATTAATAATAAAAGATAAAAATTATCCGGAAATTTTAGTTTTAGAAATGGGTGTAGATAGAATAGGTGATATGGATTATTTATTATCTATTATCAAACCAGATATAGGAATATTAACTAATATTTCTCATTCTCATATTGAATATTTTGGTAATTTGGAACAAATTAAAAAAGAAAAATCTAAATTATTTAAAAATTTAAATAAAAATGGTATAGCTATTTTAAATTCAGATAATTCTTATTTAAAAGAATTATTGCCTGAATTAAAAAATATAACTTTTAGTTATGGTTTAAATGAGGAAGCTGATTTTAGAGCTAAAGATATTTCTTTTATTTTACCAGAAAATTTATTACAAGCTGATTTTTATGGAATTAATTTTAAATTAGAATATGAAGGATCAGTTGTTCCAATTAATTTACCTCAAGCAGTAAGTTACTCTTCTATTTATTCCGCTTTAGCTTCTTTGGCTGTTGGTTTTTATTTGGGATTAAATATAATAGAAATAGCTGAACATTTAAGTAATATTGTTCCAATTATTGGAAGGATGAATATCTTGCCCGGAATAAAAAATAGTATTATAATAGATGACACCTATAATGCCTCACCGGAATCAACTCTTAATGCCTTAAAAACAATGGAAGCAATACCTAAAACAATTGGGCGTAAAATAGTAATATTGGGTGATATGTTAGAATTAGGTGATTATAGCGATGAAGGTCATTATATTGTAGGTAAAAAAATAGCTGAAATGAAGATTGATGCTTTGTTTTTAATTGGTTCTTTGGCGGAAAAAATTGGACAAACAGCAATTAAATTTGGTTTTGATAAAAATAATGTTTTTAATTTTTCTAAAACTGCCGATGCCGTTGAATTTATAAAAAATGGAATTTTATCAAATGATTTGATTTTGCTTAAAGCTTCACAAGGAATGCGTTTAGAAAAAATAGTTAAAACTATAATGTTAGAACCTAAAAAAGCTGATAAATTGTTAGTTAGACAAGGGATTGAATGGAAAAATTAATTATAAATTAAATAATATAAATTTATGGAAGAACTTATTGATAAGTTAAGTGATTTAAAAAACAATCTAACTGAAATTAAAAATACTTTGAACATTAATAAAAAGAAGGAACGTTTAAAAGAATTAAATTTTGAAATGTCTAAATCAGATTTTTGGAATGATAATGATAAGGCCGTGGAAATAAGTCAGGAAGCTGAATATTTAAAAACTGAAATAAATCGTTTTGATGAATTAGAATTAGAAATTAAAAATTTAAAAGAATTAGCTAATTTAGCCGAAACCTGTCATGACAAATCAGTTAAAGATAATATTGAAAGTAAATTTAATGAAATTGAATTTCGTTTTAAAGAAATAGAATTTTTTCTTTTATTTTCCGAAGAAAATGATGATTGTAATGCTATCATTTCTATTCATGCTGGAACAGGTGGAATTGATGCTCAAGATTGGGCAGAAATTTTAGAAAGAATGTATATTCGTTTTGCAGAAAGAAAAGATTTTAAGATAGAAGTTTTAGAAAGAATTTTAGCTAATGAAGCTGGAATCAAAACTTCTGTTTTAAAAATTAGTGGTCCATTTGCTTATGGTTATTTAAAAAGTGAAAATGGAGTTCATCGTTTAGTTAGAATTTCTCCTTTTAATGCCGATAATTTACGTCATACTTCTTTTGTTGGAATTGAAGTTGTTCCTGAAATTAAAGGCGATGATTTAATAGTTATTGATGATAAGGATATACGAATTGATGTTTTTAAATCTTCCGGTCCTGGCGGTCAAGGAGTTAACACTACTGATTCAGCTGTTAGGATAGTTCATATTCCAACAAATATTTCTGTTTCTTGTCAGAGTGAAAGATCTCAACATCAAAATAAAGAAAAAGCTTTAATAATTTTAAAATCAAAATTATATAAAATGAAATTAGATGAAGACAAGAAAGCTATGAAAGAAATAAAAGGTGAGGCTGGGTTTGGAACTTGGGGTAAACAGATTAGGTCTTATGTTTTTCAACCTTATAAAATGGTTAAAGATCATAGAACTAAACATTCGACTTCTGACGTTGATGCTGTTACTAATGGTAATTTAGATAAATTTATAGAAGCTTATTTAAATTTATTAGTTAAAAATAGAAATAAGTAATTTTCATTTTGTTTTTATTTTTTGGAAATTTAATATTTAAGTATATTTTTTTAAAATACCGATAAGATTATCGGTATTTTATGTTTTATAGATATAAATTAGAATTAATTACTATTTTTTTTATTCTTGGTTTAACCTTGATTCATTATTTTTATTTTTTAAAACTATGTCCAGCTTTATTATTTTTTATTATTAGTTTAATTTTTTTATTAATCGCTAAGAAATCAAAAAAGATTATTTTTTTATTTATCGCTTTTTTGTTTCTAGCTTGTTGGCGTTATGCTTTATTATGGCCTCAAGATTTAGAGGGAAGAATTGAAAATTATTATGGTCAAGATTTTAAAATTTTAGGACAAGTTATATCAGAACCGGAAATAAGTAATGATAAACAAAAAATAAAGTTTAAAATTTTTTATGGATTAACAGAGAATAACAAACATTTTAAATTACGAGGTCAGGTTTTGATTATAACCGATAAATATCCGTCTTATCACTATGGTGATTTACTAAAGATAGAAGGAGAATGCTCTAATCCAGGAGTTATAGATAATTTTAATTATTCATTATATTTAAAACGTTATGGTTTAACGGCCGTCTTCTATTATCCAATAATAGAAAAAACGGATTTATTTTTGGTGGATGAGAAAAGCGATTTTAAAATTTTTATTTATAAATTAAAAAATAAATTAGTAACTCAATTTGATTATTATTTATCAATTGATTCTTCGTCTTTTATTAAAGCTATGATGCTTAATGATAAAAATTCGTTAAGTTCAGAAATAAAAATGGAATTTTCCAAAACAGGACTTAGTCATATTATAGCCATTTCTGGTTTACATATTAGTTTATTGTCGTCCTTATTATTAAGTTTTTTAATTTTAATAGGATTGAAAAGAAAAATAGCTTTTTATTTCATTTTATTTTTTCTATTTTTTTATTTATTTTTAATTGGATTTCCAGCTTCGGCCGTTAGAGCGACTTTAATGGCTATTTTATCTATAAGTGCTTTATCTTTTGGACAATTATATGATATGAGTCGTATTTTATTTTTGATTGGATTATTAATGTTATTATTAAACCCCTTGTTTTTATGGGCTGATTTAGGTTTTGTTTTATCATTTTTAGCTGTTATAGCTATAATATATATTCATCCAATAATATCATCTTTTTTAATAAAAATTTTTTCCAGAAGTGGAAAGAAGCAATATATTATTGATACTATTAGTATAACTTTATCGGTTCAATTATTATCAACACCCATTTTAATTTCTAATTTTAAACAATTTTCTATTTTAGCTATATTGGGAAATTTATTTATTTTATGGATTATTCCAATTATTATGACTTTATCTTTATTAGCTTTATTAATATCTTTTTTATTTCCATTCTTGGCACAATTATTATTTTTATTATTAGATTTATTATTGAAATATGTTTTATTTGTAAATCATTTTTTATCAATTATTCCAGGACTTAGTATAGAGATTGGTAAGTGGCCATGGTATTTGTCAATAATTTATTATTCTATTATATTTTATTTTTATTTTAAATTGAGAAATAAAAAATAGGGATCTTTAGAATCCCTATTTTTCTATATCTTATTACTTATCTTTTTTCATTGTTTTTAAACATTTTGTACAAACTTTTGTTTTAATACCCATTATAGTTTTGGTCTGTAGATTTATATTTTGTCTTTTTAATGTTTTTATATTTGAGTGTGATCGGCTGGCTCCTTTAGTTGAGCTTCGTCCACAAATGTCGCATTTCTTTCCCATATTTTTTTATGTAAATTATTATTTCAATATTGATGATTGTAGCATAATTTAAAAAATAATCAAGTC
>CAYMMH010000042.1:0-4911 GCA_964391525.1 uncultured Gammaproteobacteria bacterium
CAAAAATTAGTAAAAATAGAAGCTTGGTTGGAAATAAAATTTGAAAAACAAGGTAAATTTGATTTATCTTTCTTAATTAATAGAGAAGCGGAATTAAAAATAACTATTGGAGAATTGAAGAATAATATAAATACCACTTTAAATTCTATAAAAAAAACTGAAACTAAAATAGAAAATTTACAATGTTTAAAAAATGAAACCGACAAACAATTAATAGATTTAAATAAAGAATTAGACAAAATAATAACAAATAGTGGATTATTTGATTCTAGCAAGATTAATCAAGGTTTGGAAAAATTAATTGAAAAGATTGAAAAAAGCAGAGATTTAGAGGATTTTTCTTTGTTCAAAAAAATAATTGATGAAATAAAGGATGAAATTAAAGGTTTATTAAAAATTTCTTCAGGTGAAGATTATGATTTTAAAATTAAGTCACTTAATAAAAAAATAACAGAACTTAAAGAAGAAATTAAAAATATTGATTCTAATGTAATGAACGAATATATTGAATGTAATTCAGAAAAAAATAAAAAAAATAATTTAGAGGAAAATTTTAAAAAATTGGAACAAGAATTAAAATCAATAGAAGAAAAAATAAAACAAAATGAAAATATTGATCAAGTTAATGACAGCGCAGAAAAGAAAGCGGAAATTGAAAATGAAATAAAAAATAATGAGGTTAAGATAATAGAATTACAGAATAAAATTTTTTCATTACGATCTGATTGGGATAGTAAACAAGAACAAAAGTTTAAAATTCAAGAAGAATTTCAAAAAAAACAAAATAAATTAAATGAAATTAATAATAATATTAATTCCTTAAAATCAAATTCCATAAAAATACAATCACGTTTAGAAGATTTGGAACAAGAAGTTAAAAATAACATTTTTTCTGATGCAAAAAGTGAAGTATCTGATGAATTTATTATTAAAGAAAGAAATTTTGTTGAAAATTTTCAAGTTGAAAATAATAAAGAAATAACTATTTTACAAGCTAAAATAGATAATTTTAATCAAGAGCAAGAGAATAAAAAAAGAGAATTAATAGAATTACAAAGAGATATAAAAGAATTGGAATTAGAAATGGAAAAACTTAATAATTATTTGAATGATAATAAAATAAATTTAACTAGAGAGGAAACCAGGATAGAAGAACTTCAAAATAATATAGAAAATGATAAACTTAATTTAGAAAAAATAAAAAAACATAATTATTTAGAAGATTTTGATACTAATATTATCCGTGAAGAAATTGGAAGATTAAAAAATCAATTAGAACTTATTGGAGGGATAGATCCTGAAACAGAAAAAGAATATGAAGAAACAAAAAAAAGATTTGATTTTCTTTTTGATCAAACAGAAGATTTAAATAAAACTATAAAGTCTTTAGAAAAAGTTATTATTGAATTAGATGCTTTAATTAAAGAAAAATTTGAATCAGAATTTAAGGTTATTTCAGAAAAATTTAACGAATATTTTAGAATTTTATTCAATGGTGGTAGTGCTAAAATATTTCCAGTAAAAGATGAAATAATTGACGATAATAATGAAGCAGAAAATAAAGATCAAATTCTTAAAGACAATCAAAGTCTTAAAAATATAAAATTAATAAGACGTTTAAAAAAATATAATGCCATTGGATTATCAGGTGTTGATATTTCAGCCACTCCTCCCGGTAAAAAAATATCATCAGTTAATATGTTGTCGGGCGGCGAAAGAGCTTTAACAGCTATTGCTTTAATTTGTGCTATTATTAGTGCCAATCCTTCCCCTTTTGTGGTTTTAGATGAGGTTGACGCTTCTTTGGATGAATCAAATTCAGAAAGATTAGCTAAAATTTTAGATGATTTATCCAATAAAACTCAATTTATAGCTATTTCCCATAATAGAGCTACCATGAAAAAAGCCAATATTTTATATGGTGTTACCATGCAAAGAGATGGAATTAGTAAATTATTGAGTGTTAAATTGGATGAGTATAAATCTTAATTAAATTTAACTTTCTATTATTTTTAAAACCTCGTCTCTTTTATCTTCCATAGTTTTTTTGTCTATAGCTTCTAAATTTAATCTCATTTTGTTTTCAGTGTTTGATCCTCTAACATTAAACCAAAAGTTTTTGTATTCTACTGTTATGCCATCTAATTTATTTATTTTTCCATCTATATATTTTTTTTCTAAAAGTTTGAATATTTTTTCTTTATCTTTGACTTCTTGATTTATTTCTCCCGAATTAAAATATTTTTTATAAGGAGCAACTTGTTCGGAAATAGGAATATTTTTAGATGAAAATTCTTTTAATAATTTTAAAATCATTATAGATGGCATTTCAAAACATCCTATTGGCATATTAATAAAAAAGTGTCCAGAAGATTCTCCTGAAAAATATATATTTTCCTTTAACATTTGTTCCTTTATTAAAGAGTGTCCCACTCTGGTTTTTATAGCTTTTCCTCCATTTATTTTTATTAAATCTTCGGTTATTTTTCCGGGACGAACATCAAAACCTATTTTAGATTTAGGTTTTTCTAATAAAAATAATTTTGCTAATAATCCTCTAATAATAGCCTGATTAATAAGTTCTCCTTTATCGTCTATAAAAAATATTCTATCGCCATCACCATCTGTACTTATTCCTAAATCGGCTTTTCTTTTTAAGACCTCTTGTTTTAATTGTTTCAAATTTTCATCTTTAATAGGATCGGCTTCGTGAGCTGGAAAATTACCATCTAATTTAGAATTGATTTTTATTATTTTTATCGGTAATTTTTTACATAATTCATTTATATATAATACACCAACCCCATTAGCTGTATCGGTTATGACTTTTAAGGGTTTTATTTTTTTTATTTGTTCATGTTTTAAACTAAATTTTATTTCTTCTTTTACAATATTTTTTTTCTTTATAATTCTTCCTTTATTTTTAACAGGTATATTTTTATTGTTTATTTGTTCTTTCAAAAATTGTATTCCAGTATCTCCACTTATTGGAATAGCTTTTGATCTTACCAATTTAAATCCATTCCATTCTTTAGGATTATGAGAGGCACTTACCATAATACCCCCATCATATTTATAATTAGCTACAGCAAAATAAAAAGTGGGAGTGGAAACTATTCCAATATCAATAACATCAGCTCCAGCATCAGTTAATCCTTTTATTAAATATTTTTTTATAATTGGTGATGATAAACGCATATCAGCCCCAACTATAATTTTAAATTTATAATTAGTTTTTATATCTTTTATATCTTTTTTCTTTAATTTTATATAAGCAAAACCTAAATTATAAGCCATTTGTTCATCAAAATCTTTTTTATAAATACCTCTAATGTCGTAAGCTTTAAAAATTGAAGAATTAATTAACATAGTTTTTAGTCTTTATTAAATAATAGATAGAACCTAATCCTATTATTATGGTCATAAAAGAAAAAATCCATCCCACATAAGGAATTGAGGTTAGAAGACAAATTAATAATATACCAACACTTATTTTTATGTTTTCGTTTATTTTTTCTTTATTTATTAATTTGAAAAAATAATTTCCTAAAGCTGAAGCACTTATAATTTTGCTTATAAATAAAGATATTATCCATAAAACTAAAATTATTAAAGCTATCGGTAAGGCGACTAGAGTTAACATTAATAATAAGCAAAGTATAGGAGTTAAAAAAAGTAAAACAAGACCCCAGCCTGATAATTTATAATTTTGTTTTATTATAATATTTTTTAAATTTTCTATTTTCTTTTTGAACAAAAAATTAATTAACAGAGCGCTAAATAATATTGATAAAAAAGAAAAGAAAAATTTTTCAGCACTTACTTTTTTGTAAATATTTCCACTTGGTTCTTGTTTGTTAATAGATCCTTTTATATTTTGACTTTTTATAATAGCCTCGGTTCCCGCTTTATAATCAATATTGCCATTTATAATGGCTGATTCATCTATTTGTAATTTAGAAACATAGTTTCTTTTTTTGTTTTTATCTATTATTAGATTAAGATTTTTACCTATTTCACCACGAATTATTACATTATTGGAATAACCGTGAACGTTAGATCCTACTTTTCCGTTTAATTCAGTGTTTAAACTGGAAAAAAGAATATCTTGTTCTATATTTCCATTTTCTTCCAAAACAAAAGATTCACTTAATAAATTTAAATTTTTTCCTACATAACCATTAACATTAAAAAAATTAGATATGGCTCTAATATTTCCATCTATTTTTCCATTAATATTACTATTTTGATATATGCCAATAATATCTCCGCTTATTTCTCCGTTTATTTTTAAGTTAGAAGCTACGCCAATAACATCTCCTAAAACCTTACCTTCAATATCTATGCTATTAGCTCGGAAATATAGATTTCCCTCTACCACTTCATCTTTTCCTATATAAATAAAATTTTCTGATTTTACTACATAAGCTTTAGATACTAAAGGAATAGCAAAAATAAATAATAATGATAAAACATAAAATATTTTTTTCATATTTTTGATTTTTATTATTTTTAAGTTATAATTAATTATAAATAGCATTTACATTATATCTAAAAAATATGAGACAAGCAACTTTAGAAATAATAAATAATATTAATAAAATTAAATCAGAACAAGATCTGAGTGCCTTTAAAAGAAATTTATCAAAAAAATACGGATTTTCTATTTTATTAAATTCCACTATTTTAAAAGAATATTTTCTTTTATTAGAAGAAAATAAAATTGATAATGATTGGCAAAAAAAATATCATAATTTTTTTATCTCTCTTTTAAAGAAACGAGCCGTCAGAACTTTATCGGGAATAGCTTCAGTAGCCGTATTAACCAAACCTTATCCATGTCCCGGATCTTGTGTTTATTGTCCCAAAAAACCAAATGTTCCTGTAAGTTATTTGCCCAACGAACCGGCC
>CAYMMH010000043.1:0-4808 GCA_964391525.1 uncultured Gammaproteobacteria bacterium
CTCAAAGCACAGCTGGTTATCCTGATGATATATATAATAAAGTAAAAAAAGGATTAGAAATTAAAGGACCAGGATACATACAAATACTAGCTCCCTGTGTTCCCGGTTGGGGAATAAAAAGTGACGAAGCTGTATACATGGGAAAATTAGCTGTTCAAAGTGGAATATATCCTTTATTGGAATATGAAAATGGACAACTTATTAATCAAAGTCCTTTAGCTAATAATCATATTGAACTACAAAAAGAATACAAATCAAAACAAAAAAGATTTAAACATTTATTTTAACTTTTTTATGAAAAAAAATTTTTATAGAATTTTAATTTTAATAATTGTTTTTTGTTTAAATTTTTTTATTTTAATTAATCCAATAGAAGCAACTACTTCAAATACCACTACAACTTCTAAAACAAAAAAAACAGCCGATCTAAATCCTTTAGGAAATTTAAAAATAGAAATTCCGGGTGTAAAAGAATTAGCTGATAAATATCCAATTAAATGCAATACTATAGGAGAAACTGAAAATTGTGAAATTCCCTGGATAGCAATTTATATTTATGCTATTTACAATTATATGTTAGCTATTGGTGGTGTGTTAGCGGTTGTTACTATAATGATAGGGGGAGTTATCTGGTTAATGTCAGCTGGAAATGCTAGTAGAATAACAACAGCTAAAAGTTGGATTACAGGAAGTTTAACCGGATTATTAATTTTACTTACTTCTTATATTTTATTGTATCAAATAAATCCCAATTTAGTTGATACGGTTTATGTTGAATTAAGAACCATCACTCCATTAAACGATGCTGATATAACAGTTATTGGCGGTAAGAGTCCTTATATGGAAGGTTGTTTAGCTGCTAAAAAAGGTGATTATTCAATTTGTAAAGCATATGGAAACGCCGAACCGTCTGGATTAACCACTTATAAAGGTAAAAGAATAAGTACTGAGGTTTTAGAAAAATATGAAGCAGCCATGGAATGTGTAAAACAAAAAAATGGCAAATACTTATTTTATATAAATGAAGCTTGGCGATCAGCTGCCACTCAAATAAGTTACACCGAAAGAAATTTACCGGCGGCAGTTCCCTGTTGTTCTAACCATGGTTCGGGTCAAGCCATGGATTTAAGCAGACTAGATGGAACAAAAATGAGTTGGTCTTATAATGAATCATCCGGTTTAAAAGAATGTATGAACGCCCAAGGATTATATGCTAAACTTACGACAGGAAAATATAATGAACCTTGGCATTGGTCTTTGACCGGATTTTAATTTATTTTATCCAGCGCTTCATTAACTAATCTGTCAGCTTCTTTATTACTTTCCCGATAAACATGAGTAAAGGTTATTTTAGAAAAATTTAAAGATAAGTTATATACTTCCAGAAACAAGGGAGCCAGTTCCTTGTTTTTTACTTTATATTCACGATTTAATTGTTTTACCACTAATTCACTATCTAAAAAAACTTCTAATTCTTGTCCACCTAATTCTTTAGCTTTTTTTAAAGCAGCTATTAAGGCTTGATACTCAGCTTGATTATTAGTTGTTTCACCTATATACCTAGAAATTTTTGTTAATAATTTTTTTTTATTATCATACAAAACAGCTCCGATTCCAGCTGGACCCGGATTACCTCTGGCTCCGCCATCAGTAAAAATTATTATTTTTTTATTCATATTTTATAAATTACTTTGAATTTTTTTTATATCAATAATTTTAAATTGAATATCCTTTGATCCATTAAAAAAATTAAATTCCAAAGAATAAACTATATCAACATTATCACCAATTTGAAGATAATCATATTTTTCGCTACCGCTAAAAGATATTCCCCAAAAAACTTTCATATCCTTATCATTATGATTTAATAATTTTAATTTTATATGTTGCCCATCAAAACCCATTTTATTTATATCTATTATTTTGATATTAAAACTAACAAATTTCGGACTGGGATTACTTTGTCCAAAAGGATTCATCTTACTTATACTATCAACTAATTCCTCATTTATATCAGAAAGATTTAATTCACAATCTACTTTTATTTTAGGTAATAAAGAAATATTGGCTAATTTTTTTTCACCTAAAGATTGAATGTAATCTATAAACTTTAAAGTTTTATCTTCACCCAAAATAGATAATCCACCAGCCATCGGATGCCCACCATATTTATATAAATATTTTTTACTATTTTCTAAAGCCTCAACTAAATTAAATTCTTCAATACTCCGACCACTGCCTTTATACAAAAAATATTCTTGACCATCAGCACCAACAGCTTTTTCTTCTGTTTTTACAATAATTAAAACTGGTCGATAATATTTTTCTGTTAATTTTCCAGCTACTAAACCTATTACTCCTTCACTCCAAGAATTAGAAGAAAAATTTTTAACAATAATTATTTTAGGTAAATTATCCTTATTAATCTGCTCTTCGGCTGAAATTAAAACTTCTTCAGTTATTTTTTGTCTTTCAATGTTTTTTTCATTTAATTCATTGGCTAATTTTTCAGCTTCATTTTGATCTTGACTAATTAATAATTTTAAAGCTGAATTAGCATGTTGAATACGACTAGCGGCATTTAATCTGGGACCTAGTTGAAAACCAACATTAAAAGAATTTAATTGGGAGTTTAAACCAGCTATTTTTATCAATTCCAATAATCCCAATCGTCTAGTATTATTTAAAACTTCTAATCCTCTTTGAGCTATTAAACGATTTTCTCCCACTAAAGAAACCATGTCGGTTATAGTCCCGATAACAGCTAAATCTAAGCTACGAGAAATCAACATTTCCTTATAATCATTTTCTAATTTTGATTTTTTTATTAAAGCTGAAGCTAATTTAAAAGCTACTCCCACTCCAGCTAAAGATTTAAAAGGATAGCCAGAAGAGCTATCGGCTGGATTTATTATTAAACACTTAGGCCAGTCTTCTTTTTTTTCCGGATAAGCATGATGATCGGTAATAATAACATCAAGGCCTAAGCTTTGGGCATAAATAATTTCTTCTTTGCCTCTTATTCCATTATCAACAGTAATAATTAAAGAAAAATTATTACTTTTAATTTCATCAATAGCTGTTTTATTTAAACCATAACCTTCACTGACTCTATCCGGTAAATAGAAATCAACTTCAGCCTTAAATATTTTAAAAATATCATAGAGTAAAGCTGAAGAAGTAATACCATCAGCATCATAATCTCCATAAATCATTATTTTATTTCTTTTTTTTATGTGAGCTATAATTAAATCAACGGCTACCGACATATCCTTAAAAAGAAAAGGATCTAAAAATTCCATTGTTTCGGAACCTAAAAACCATTTTAAATCTTCAGAAGATTTTATCCCACGATTAAATAATAATTGTAATATAAAACGATTATTGTTCTCATTTTCTTCCTGAAAATCAATCGGCATTTTAGGATACAATTGCCAAATCTTTTCCATATTTTAAAATTAGTTATAAACTTTTAAACAAAAGAAATCATAATAGTCCAAGCAACCATGGAAAAAATAACAATCACCGCTAAAATTATCCAAGCTATTTTAATTATTTTCTTTTTAGTTCTTTTTTTCATATTTTATATAAATTAAATATAAACTACTATTTTTTTAATATCTTAATAAAAGTATCCGGAGGAATATCAACACTACCCTTACCGGCCATCATCATTTTCTTTTTTCCCTTCTTTTGTTTTTCTAATAATTTTCTTTTTCTAGAAACATCTCCTCCATATAATTTAGCGGTAACATCTTTTCTCATAGCCGATAATCTTTCGGCGGCAATAATTTTAGCTCCAATAGCCGCTTGAATTTTTAAAACAAACATTTGTTTCGATAAAGAATCTTTTAAAACATTTACTATTTCTTTACCTCGACGAAAAGCCTCATCACGATAAACTATAGTAGCTAATGATTCCACCGCTTCTTCGGCTACTAAAATATCCATCTTAACGACATCAGCTAAGCGATAATCTAAATACTCATAATTAATAGAGGCATAACCGGAACTAATACTTTTTATTTTATCATAGAAATCAGTTAAAATAGCTGACATTGGAATTTCATAATGAAGAATAACTCTTTGCTCTTCGGTTTCTGAAGATATAAATTGAGTATTTTTATATATACCTCTTTTTTCTTGAGCTAGTTTCATTATATTACCGATATAATCTTTAGGACTAATAATATCAAGTGATACCCAAGGTTCTTCTATTTTTAAGACATCGTTTGGTTCTGGTAATTTTTGAGGAGTTCTTATTATTACTTCTTCTCCATTATTTTTATATACTTTATAGGCAACACTAGGAATGGTTACAATTAAATCTAAATTATATTCACGACGTAATCTTTCTTGAAAAATTTCTAAATGTAGTAATCCTAAAAAACCACAACGAAAACCAAAACCCAAGGCATCTGATCTTTCCGGTTCAAAAACTAAAGCACTATCATTTAGTTTTAATTTATCCATAGCCTCTCGTAAATCTTCCAGATCATCTCCTTCTCGTGGAAAAATACCAGCAAAAACCATCGGCTTTACTTCTTTATATCCCGCTAGAGCTTCAATGTTTGAAGATGATAATAAGGTGATAGTATCTCCCACTCGACATTCTCCAACTTCTTTAAATCCGGTAACTATATATCCAATAGAACCAGTTAATAATGAACCAGTTGATAAATAAGTAGGTTTAAAAACTCCAATATCTAAAACTTCGCTTTCAGCTTTAGTGACTAATAGTTTTATTTTATCTCCTTTTTTTATTTGTCCGTCAAAAATTCTAACGTAAGCCACCACTCCTTTATATT
>CAYMMH010000044.1:0-4807 GCA_964391525.1 uncultured Gammaproteobacteria bacterium
GAGGATGTATAGCAAAAATTAATTTTTAAAAATATGATTATTGAATTAAAAAAATTTGGTACTATTTTAAATTCTAGGCAATCAGGGCGTGAAGCTTTTATGGCTTTTTCTTCTAATTTAAATAAATGTACAAAAACTGATAAAATTTATATTGATTTTTCAGGTATTTCTTCTGTTTCTCCTTCTTGGGCTGATGAGTTTTTAATTCCAATTTTTAAAAAATTTCCCAAAAAGGTTATTTTAAAAAAAGAAAAAAATAGCCCAATTACTTTTGTTACTAACATTCTTGAAAAGACTAATAATATTAAATTTAATTGGGAATAGTTTAATTTTTAATACTAAAAAATATGACAACTGCAATAATTATTTTATTAATTATATTAATTGCCGCTATTGGTTTTTTGATTTACTTATTTTTTAAAAATGTTTCTAGTGGAAAATCTGATGAAAAATTAGTAATATTCAATGAGAAATTAAGTGAATTAAGTCGGCAAAACGAAATATTACGTCAAGAGTTAGATAAAAAACTAAGTGAAACTTATAAAGCTAATCAAGAAAGTGCTCATAAGTCCAGTCAATTAATTCAAGGAATAAGTAATCAATCTTCCAAACTTATTTCGGAGATAACTGAAAAATTAACCAAATTAGACGAAACTAATAAGCAGGTTATAAGTTTTTCTGAGCAATTAAATAATTTAGAAAAAGTTTTAACTAATCAAAAAACTCGTGGTAATTTAGGCGAAGCCGGATTAAAATTAGTTTTAGAAAATATTTTGCCACCCACTGCTTTTAAATTACAATATTCTTTTAAAAATGGAGATATAGTTGATGCTGTCATAGCCACTAAAGAAGGATTAATTCCAATTGATGCTAAATTTTCTTTAGATAATTATAATAGAATAATAAATGAAAAAGATATTGATAAAAAAATAATACTAGAAAAAGAATTTAGAAATGATTTAAAGAAAAGAATTGATGAAACAGCTAAATATATAAAACCTAAGGAGGGAACTATGGATTTTGCTTTAATGTTTATTCCGGCCGAAGCTATTTATTATGATTTATTGGTTAATGAAGTAGGAGCGGTAAAGGTTAATACCCGAAGTTTAATAGATTATGCTTATAATGAAAAAAAAGTTATCATTGTATCGCCCACTACTTTTGCCGCCTACTTGCAAACCATTCTTCAGGGACTTAGATCTTTACAAATTGAAGAAGGAGCTAAAAATATTAGAAAAAATGTGGAAAGTTTAAGTCGTCATCTTCTAAGTTATGATGATTTTATGAAAAAATTAGGTAACAGCATGTCCACTACCGTTAATCATTATAATAGCGCTTATAAAGAATTTAAAAAGATTGATAAAGATATAGTTAGAATTACTGATAAAAAATCAGAAATAGAAGTATTAGAAATTGATCGACCGCATTCTTTAAATTAATTTTATAAAATGGAAAATTTAAAAGATAACAATTTACAATCACAGATATTAAGAACAATAACTTGGTTTGATTTGTTTTCGCAACCTCTTACAGCTTGGGAGGTCTATAAATATCTAAATTATCCGACTTCTTATACTAATGTCATTTCGTCTTTAGAAACTTTATCTGATAAAATAAGTTTTAAAGAGGGATTTTTCTTTTTAATTGGTCGGGAAAATATTATTACTGAAAGATTTAAAAAGTATAACTATTTTAAAAGAAAAATAAAAAAGGCACGAATTTTTACTAAAATAATATCTTTATGGCCGTCAATATTGGGAGTAGCCGTTTCTAATATTATTGGTGATCATAATTTAAAAGATAGCGGAGATATAGACTTATTGATCATAACTAAAGATAAAAGAATATGGTCGGGACGATTTATTTGTACTTTAATCGCTAAAATATTAGGCTTGAGACCTAATATCAAAACTAAAAGAGATAAAATTTGTTTAAGTTTCTATATTAGTTCTGATAATCTTAATTTAGAAAAATATTTATACAGCAATCAAGATCTTTATTTTATTTATTGTTTATCGGATTTAACAATTATATATAATTATAAAAATATTTGGTCAAAATTTTATAAAGAAAATATTTTTCTAAAAAAATATTTACCAAATAATCCCGAACGAATTTTTAATAAAGAAGATGTTAATAATAATTTTAAGCTAAGATTTATAGGAAATAAATTAGAAAAAACATTAAAAAAATTTCAATTAAATATAATGCCTCAAAATTTAAAAAATCAAGTTGGTCAATCGTCGGGAGTAATTTTAGATGATAATATTATAAAATTATTTTTAATTGATAAACGTTCCGAATTTATTGATTCGTTTAATAATCGTATAAAATAAATATGTTTAAAAGAACAAAAAATATTAGTTTTAAAATAATAATTGAATATTCTTTTTATTTATTTGCTTTTCTTTTTCCTTTCCAAACAAAATTAATAATAAAGTCGGGAGATAGCACTTATAATGAAATTGCTTTATTCGCTAATTATTTGTTATTAGCTGTTATTTTTATACTATTTTTAATTTATAAAATAAAGAATAGGAAAGAAGAAGGATTGGCAACCGGTATGGATAAATATTGGATAATTTTAGCGGGGCTTGAGTTTTTTATTTTTCTTTCTATTTTTGTTTCCACTGCTATTAATTTATCAATTTTTAGATATAGCTTGTTTTTATTATCAATAGCCATGATGTTCATGATGCTTAATTTTAAATTTAATTTTAAAAAAATAATTTTCTTTTTTTTAGCTGGATTATTATTACAAGCTGTTTTAGGTATCGGACAAGTTTTTACCCAAAAAACTTTTTCTTGCAAATATTTGGGAATAGCTTATCACAATGTTGTTGAACCGGGAACCTCGGTTATTGAAACTGCTAATGAACGATTTTTAAGAGCTTATGGAGCCACTGATCATCCTAACATTTTTGGAGCTTTAATGTTTTTTGCTGTTTTTTTATCAATCATGATAATGGTTAAAAATAATTATCATGGAACACGTCGATTATTAACTTATTTATCATTGTTTGTTTTTTTTATAGCCTTATGGGTTTCTTTCTCTCGTAGTGCTTTATTAGCTATCGTAATTTTATTACCATTTCTTTTATTATCTTTTTATTTGGAAAGTAAAAAGCTTTTCATGAAATATTTGCCTATTTTTATAATATTAGTTTTATTAGGTGGTGTTTTAACTATGTTATTTAAACCAATAATGATGGTTAGAATAGAAACCAATTCTCGTTTAGAAAAGATTTCTATTAATGAACGACAAGAACAAATAGCTACCGCTTCCACTATAATAAAAAAATACCCATGGCTAGGGGTAGGTTTGGGAGTTTATCATGATAAATTATTAGCTTTAGATTCTAGTTTAGTTTCTTATGAGGCTCAACCGGTTCATAATACTTTTCTATTAATGTGGGCGGAAATAGGCTTATGGGGTTTAATATTTTTTGTCTATTTTATTTTTTATCTTTTAAAAAGGAATATAAAAAAACTTTATTATTTTCCTTTGTTTATTGGTTTACTGATATTTATGTTGTTTGATCATTGGCCATGGAGTTTACCATGGTCATATCTATTTATATTTTTTATACTAGCATTAACTTTTTATTTTAAAAAAGATAATGCTTTTGAACATTAATTTAATCCCTTTTTTTGATTATAAAATTTTTTTGTAAATATCTTAAATCTTTATCTAAACTTTTAAATATTTTTTTTAATTTATTTTTATCATCTAAAATACAATCTTGATTTAAAAGATTAATAATAGTGGCTAGGGTGCCAAAATAATCATTTTGTTCAATATGCCAATTAACACTTTTTTTGTCTTTAATTGTTAAATAATTTTTACTGATATTATATTTTTTATTCATGCTAATGATATTAAATTAAACTGACAAATTTATTTTTAGAAATTATTAGATGATCTAATATTTCTATTCCTAATAATTTACCAGCTTCTTTTAATTTTTTAGTTATCTCTAAGTCTTCAGCGGTGGCTTTTAAAACTCCTGAAGGATGGTTATGAGCGATAATTACAGCTGAGGCTCCATGTTCTACAGCCGGTCGAAAAACTTCTCGGGGATGAAATATACTAGCATCTAAAGTTCCGATAGATATAGTTTCATCATGTATTAATTTATAGCGACTGTTTAAATATAGCCCTCTAAAATGTTCTTTGTTTAGATTGCTCATATCTTTTAAATAAGAGAAAGCTTGTTGGGCATTTCTGATAGTAATTAAACTTCCTTTTTCTTCTTTAAAAAAGCGACGACCTAATTCAAAGCAAGCTACTATTTGACATGATTTAACTAAGGGTAAACCAAATTCTTTTTCTAAGTTTTTAGGATTTTTTTCGTTAATGATGGCATTTTTGCCGTAATCTTTTAATATTCTATCAGCCATATTTAAGACTTCTTCTTTTTTAGTTCCGGTGCTTAATATAATAGCTAATAATTCAGCTGATGATAAAGAGTCAGCTCCCAGTCTTAACATTTTTTCTCGGGGCTTATCATCAGTATCACGATCTCTAACGGCCAAAATATTATACTTTTTATTTTTATTAATAATTAGATTATTATCGTTTATTTTATAAGACATAATTTTTACGTTAATTTTATGTTATTTTAATTATAGCAAATATGTGATAGAATTGAAATAAATTAAAATTATAATAAAAATATGCCAATAAAACAAATAAAATTAAAAAATGGGTTACCGGTTTTTTTAATTAAATTACCGGCTCATAAAACAATTACTGTTTTAATAATTCTGTCAGCCGGTAACCCTTCACGCAATAGATATTCTCTAG
>CAYMMH010000045.1:0-4748 GCA_964391525.1 uncultured Gammaproteobacteria bacterium
TTTAGATTTTGTGAAAAAAGACTTTGGTTTATTAAAAGAGATTACTAAAAGATATTTTAAAAATAGAATATTAAATGAGAGTGTTCCAGAGGAGTGGATACAGGCAATTTTAGATTCTAACTCTGGTCGTAAAAAAGGAAGTTGTGGTGAAAATAAATTACTACATATATTAGAAAGTCGAGGGTTTAAAAGAGTTGATAATTGGAACGATTTTAATAAAAATAAAAAATGTGTAGCCAGATTTTCTAGTATTTTTGATTTAAATGCGGTTAGAAATAATCTGAATATTAAAATTAAAACTAAAAAACAAAACAAAAGATTAGATTTGATTATAAAAGATGGCGATGCAAGGTTTTTATTAGAAGCTAAACATCTTAATACTGCTGGTGGCGGTCAAGATAAACAATTATCAGAATTAATTGAATTATTAAGTTTAACAGAAAAGAATAAAAAAATTTATTATATTGCTTTTTTAGATGGTAATTATTCAAACATTTTATTAAGCAATAAAAATATTAAAGGAAAGATTGATACTCAAAGAAAAGATATTACTAAATTTTTAAAGAATAACCCCAATAATTATTGGGTTAACACAACTGGATTTAAAAGTATTTTTGGATAATTTTTTACAATAATATTTTAAGTTGACAAATACATTTATTTATAATATAAAATATCTTAGAACATTAAAATTTTTTTGAAATGAAAGAATCATTTTTATCTGTATCTCTTTTTATTCTAGGAATAGTAATTGGTCGAATTATCGGCTGGAAAAGTATACCAATGGAAATTATACCGATAATAATTGCTTTTTTATTTTTATTCTCTTTTATTCTAAAGAAAATAAACAAAAAAGACAGAAGAAGTGTTATTCATTGGTTTAATTATTGTATTATAAAAATAATAATTCTAATTGTTGGATATAGTTCCTGTATTATTTATCTGACAACCAAATAGTGTTTTAAAGCACTATTTTTTTTATCTATTTTTTGTTATTATATATACATATAATAATTAAATAAAAGTATGAAAAAATATAAAAAAAGTTTAATTTGTGTTTTTACTTTTTTAATTGCTTTTATCATTCTGATGCTTATTATTAGTATTTCACCTAAAAATAATAAAAAAGTTAATAATAATGAGAATAATGAAGAATTATTTATTGTTTCAGGAGAATTTGTTTGTTTGCCGGTAAAGGATGAAAATAAGCCTCATAATGATTTATGTGCTTTTGGAATAAAAAATGATAATAATGAATATTATCGTTTACAATCAGTAAGTGATGATAAATTTAATACAATAACTCAATTAAATGATGGTCAAAAAATAGAAATTAGTGGATTATTAATAAATGAAGAAAGTGATGTTTTTAAAAGTTTAGGCACTATTGAGGTCGATGAGGTAAAAGTTTTAGATAATGAACAAAGTACGGATTTACCCAATGATTTTAAAGCCGATTACATTTCATTTCAAAATTATAGTGTAGGAGTATTTAATATTGAAGACTATAATTCAACGGAATTTGAAATAAAAAACAATGAAATAGAATGTAAAGAAACTGATTTAACTTCAAGTTTGTCTCTTAGAATAAGCAAAAAAGAAATGAACGATCGGAAATACTGTATTAGTGCTTCTAGCGAGGGAGCAGCCGGATCAGTATATACCGAATATACCTATGCCACCGTAATAGAAAACAAGGTGTATTCAATCAAATTTATTGCTCGTTATCCACAATGTGATAATTACTCAGAAGAAGAAAATATTAAATGTAAACGAGAAAGAGAATCTTTTAATTTAGATATTTTAGTGGATAAAGAAATAGGACTAATAAAAAACAATATTCAATAATATAGTATATTATTTATTTTATTGAATAACGGACAAGATAGTGCTATAATTTAATAAGAAGGGATTAAAAATTTAATATATGAATAAAAATAAAAATTATTTTTATTATCATGATGACAATAATAACACCAATGTTATTATTGATAATGTATTCTTTTTCCGTTTCTGATATTAATTCAGATGATATTTACTAAAATCAGAAACGTGTAAATTATCATCTATTACTGTATATGTAAAAAAGATTCCTATAAGATGGTTAATATATAATAACCATCTTTTAATTTTGTAAAAATTTATTAAAATGATATAATCTCAAGTACTAATATTAAAACAAAATAATAATTAATTTAAAAAATTATGCCTATAATTTTAAATGATAATAATTTTGATAAAGAAGTTAATAGAACAGATAAACTAGCTTTAGTTGATTTTTATGCTACTTGGTGTGGACCATGTTCAGCTTTGGCTCCCATTTTAGAAGAAATTGAAAACCAATTTTCTGAAAAATTGGTTTTATTAAAAGCTAATGTTGATGAAAATAAAGTTAATGCCGAAAAGTTTAAAGTAGATTTAATTCCTTCAATAATATTATTTAAAGATGGGCAGATAATAGATTCCTTTACTGGTTTTAAATATGAATCAGATATTAAGGATTGGTTAAAAAAGCATATATAATAAATAAAAATAAATCTATGGAAGAATTAATTAAAAAATATTCAATCTATGCTCAAGAAAATGGTTTTCGTTTAAATCCTGATCGAGCTACAGTAGAAAGAATAATCAATGGTTTATTAATGAACGAAGAACAAAAAGGTAAAAAATATTGTCCTTGTAGAAGAGTTAGTGGAAACGATGAAGAAGATAATAAAAAAGTTTGTCCTTGTGCCTATCACAAAGATGAAATAGCTAAAGATGGTAAATGCTTCTGCGGATTATTTGTTAAATAATATCTCTAATAATACACAATTTTACTATTGACATAATTTTTCTATTATAATATTATATAGTTAGAAATATATAACATTATAATTAATAAAAAATTATGACTTTAAAAAATTATAAAATTTTTCGTTTAATAATTATAGTAGTATTAAGTGCTTCTATAAGTATTTCTATTACACTTAATAATTATTATTTACCTATTATTTTTGTGATTAGTGCTTGGACTGCTATGTATTACTGTCGTAAACAATTAAAAACAACTGATGTTTTATCAGATGAAAGAGATTATCAAATAGCTGGGCAAGCCTCTCGTTATACTATAGCTATTTATGGTTGGATTGGAGCTTTTGGAACTTTTATTTTTCTGGCTCTATCAAAAAATAATTCATATTTTTATGATTTAAGTCAATATTTAGCCTATAGTGTTTGTTTTATTATGCTTTTAAACTCTTTTTTGTTTAGATATTTTAATAAAAGAAAATAGTTTATGATTAATAAAATAAAAGAAAATAGACAAAAACTAGGTTTAACTCAAGAAGAATTAGCTTCCTTGGTTAAAGTAAGACGAGAAACTATAGTTTTTTTAGAACAAGGAAAATATAATCCATCTTTAAAATTAGCTATGGATATTGCTAAAGTTTTTAAAATTAAAGTTGATGATTTATTTAAATAAAAATGGCTTATTAAAAAATAAAAAAAAGTGTGTTATAATTTTATATAGTCTAAAGATTAACTATAAAATATGACCGATAAAAAATATTGGCATAATATTTCCTTTGAAGAAATAGTAAAATTATTAAAATCCGATATCGAGAAGGGATTAAATGATGAGGAAATTATTTTTCGTCAAAAAAAATTTGGTAAAAATAAATTACCACAAGAAAAACCATTATCTAAATTTAAAATATTTTTGGAGCAATTTAAAAGTCCAATGGTATATATATTGTTATTAGCTGGAATAGTTACTTTGTTTCTTAAGGAATATACTGATTTTATTGTAATATCAGCTGCTGTTGTTTTAAATACTATTATTGGATATATACAAGAAAGTAAATCTTCTAAGGCTTTGAGTGAATTAAAAAAAGTTTTGAGTCTAAAATCTATTGTTATAAGAAATGGACAAGAGAAAGAAATTTTAGCCGAAAATTTAGTACCGGGAGATATAGTTATTCTTAGGCCTGGTGACAAAATATCAGCTGATGGAAGAATAATAGAAAGCCATGATTTGAAAGTTAATGAAGCGACTTTAACCGGAGAATGGTTAGCAACTTCTAAAACTAATAAAATATTAGCAAAAGAAACTTCTTTAGCTGATAGAGATAATCAAGTCTATATGGGCACGGTAGTTGAGGAAGGAAGTGCTAAAATAATAATTATTGGTACGGGAATAAAAACGGAAATAGGAAATATTACAAAATTAGTTAAAGATACAAAAGAAGAAAAAACACCTTATCAAAAAAAAATAGCCCATTTTTCTAAAATTATAGGATTAGTTATTGCTAGTATTTGTTTGATTATTTTTATTGAAGGTATTTTCACTGGAGGTAAATTTGTAGAAATATTTACCACAGCTGTAGCAGTGGCCGTAGCCTCTATTCCTGAAGGATTGCCTATGGCTATGACTGTTATTTTAGCCCTAGGAATGCAAAAGATATTAAAAAAGAAAGGTTTGGTTAGAAAATTATCGGCCGCCGAAACTTTAGGCAGTACTTCAATTATAGCCACTGATAAAACTGGCACTCTTACTCAAGGAATAATGACTTTAGCCGGATTATTTACTTTAGATAATACGGAAGAATCTCATCAGCAACTTTTAAAAGAGATTGGTGTTGCTTAAAAATTTTTGAAAAACCTTGTTTTAAATATTTAATTCTTCTAAAGCAAAATAATATCCAGACACTCTTCCAAGAATTTTTGCAGAATAAAATTTCTTTTGCAAAAATATACGAAAAGCTGAT
>CAYMMH010000046.1:0-4722 GCA_964391525.1 uncultured Gammaproteobacteria bacterium
ACAATATATATTTATATCATATATTTATTACTATGTAAAGACTTTTTATTTATTTACTATTAATCAAATTATCAAAATCTTCTCTCCAATTCTCTAATGAAGTGTGAAAAACTCGACCAACAAAAAGTTGACGAAGCAATTTTAATTCTGGAATTTTAGCTATAGCTATTTTATATTTTAAATATTCTGGTTTTTCTAATTCTTCATCCTTAATATATATTGGTTCTCTTCTAAAATTTACAGCTAACATGCAACGATTAAATTTTTTAACTAAATCATCAATATTTTCATCCTTCATAATTTTAAACAAATAAGTGGCTTTACCTCCGCCTTCAACTGTAGACCCTGTTTCCATGACCAAAAATTTATGACCGGACTTGGAACTAATAGGAATAAGTAACCACAAATACTCTCCGGTCATCTCTCCCATTAAATCTCTTTTTATTCCAATAAAAAAGTGATCGGCAATAGATAAAGTTTTTAAATATTGATAAGATTCCAAAATATCTATTTTATTTAATTTTTTCTCTAAATTTAGCCAAATTTGTAATGAAATTTCATCAAGTTTATTTTTACTTACCGCTCGTCCATCCTTTAAAAGCTCACTAATTCTTTTAATAGTTAAAGGATCAAGATCTGGTAAAAAGTCTTTTAAAAATTCTTGAGTTTTTAATGATAGCTCTGCTAAAACTTCTTTAATAATTTTGTTTAAGCTATCAAATTTTTCTCCAAAAGAAAACAATAGTATTGAAGCATTATCAGTAATAATAGAAATTTTATAATCTTCTTCGGAAAATTCATTGATTTCACTATAAGGTATTCTAATAAGGTCACCTCGTTCTGGTTTTATGACTATTCCAGTATCATAAATCTCAACCTCAGCCTCACCTGAACATTTTTTATTCAATTCTTGATAATTATAATTACCTTTAAATCCGGTTTTTCTAATTCTTTCTTCCATTAAAAGATCCTTTTTAATTATTTTGTGACGAACATTTGTAAAAGCTTTAATAAAATCATCATACTGATAACCAAGTTCAGAAATAATTAACTTACCCTCAGAAAATAATAAATTGATTTGATAATCTTGATCCCAAAAATCAATAATATCTCTTAAAAAGATTAGCGTAGCTTTACCGCTTTCTGCTAAAACAGATAATTTTTCCTCATCTAAAACAAATTTTGCTTGATTAGATTCAATTTCTACTTCATGCTTGTCAATTAAAATAAATTTTCCGCTAGTTTTAAAAATAGTATCTAGCTTTTTCTTCTTCTGGCTAACATTTTTTGTAAAATCAGCGCTATTTACTTTGTCAACAACTTCATTTAAAAGATCTTGATTTATTTGTTGATTATTTTTTTGTTTCATAATTAATTTATTCTTTGAAAATTATCTCTTGATTAATATTTTTGGCTATAATTTTTTCAGCCATGTTTGGTAAAACTACTCCTAATTGTTCAGCAAATTCTTCTCCTCCTTTAATTTCTTCAATTTTTTTATTAAGAACTTCTAAACCTAATAACGGAATATTGGTTTTACCTATTTCCAATATCATTCCCGACTTTAAAACTCCACTTTTTAGACAACCAAAAACAACTAGCCCCTTATTTATAACCTTAAAGATGGTTTTGGGTACAAAAATCCCTTGCATATGTTTTTATATTTATTTTTTTAAACTATCTCCGCAATTACCACAAAATTTTATTCCGGTTAAATTTTTTGCACCACATTTTTTACATGTGACAAATTTTAAAGAAGTACCGCAATTAACACAAAATTTACCGGTTCCAGCTGGTTTTCCACAAGATGGACAAATAGTTTGTTTGCTCTCTATTTCTCCGGTAAAAACCGAAGTCATATTAGTTTTGGCTGTAATGTCAGCTGATCTTTTTTGGGCTCGAGCAGCCGCTACCTCAATCGCCTCCCTTGGGGCACAATTAACACATAAATTTTCTTGCTCGTTCCAACAATTTTCACAAACCCATTGAGTACATTTAGGACAACGATGAAAATGAGCCTTAGTTTCAACTTGAGCTTCTTCAAAAGCACTATCATGTTCTTTACGCCAAGCTGGAGACATTTCACCAAAACTTTCACTAATTACATCAGCTCCTCTTTCTACTCCATAACCCACACTATACTTACCAGCTATTTGTGAAGCTGCTCCTATAATTCCTCCGATAGTTTTAAATACTCCTTTCTTTTTATAAGTTTTGGAAGGAATGAATTTTGTCTTATAACCTTCACCACAAACAGCACAATTAAAAGTAAATTGAAACCCAGCTTCAGTGCTATTATCAATATAATTATCAGTAAATGGTTGAAGTGCCATATATTTTTTGTTAAATTAAATTTTTATTATTCACGACCTTTAATTAGAATTTAAATTGTTCACCAAATTTTCCAATAATCGGTAATGGTTTTTGTTCACCTTTAGCAGCACTCATAATTCCAATAATCATTAAAACAAAAACAAGAAGATTAAAAATGGTTACAATTATACCTAATTGCCAAGGAAGAATCCAACTAATAATACTAACCAATATCCAACCAATGAAAATAAGTAATCCTTGTTTGACATGATATTTTACAAAAGGATCATTTTTTGATTCTGTTAAAAGAGGAACAAAAAAGATAATATAAGCGACAATAGCCATACCCGTATTTTTTTGGTTCTTATCTTTTAAGGGATCTTTTTTATTTTGATCTGACGATAAATTATCTTGGTTTTGATTTGGTAATTTTTCTTCATTCATAGATTTTAAATTAAATATTAATTATTTTTTCTCTATTAAGGACTTATTACATTTAATACAATTATCACCAATTGGAGGTTGTTCTTGACCGCAAGAAGGACATTTAACCAAAAGTCGTTTATCGCAATCCTCACAATGATCACCAAAAAAAGTTATTTTTTCGCAATAAGGACAAACGATTCTCAAACTTTGATTACATTTAGCACAAACCTTCCAATCTTTTTCTATTGGTTCGTGACATCGAGGACAACGTTCAGGACCTAAAGGATTTGTTTTTTCACAAAACGGACAAGTGTTTGAATTAGGTGGAATCAATTTTTCACAGTATTTACAAGAATGCTTATAGCCAACAATAGGTTTATTAGCCTCTTTAGTCCCTGTTCCCGATTGAAAAACGGCGTTTTCTATTTTTTTTTTACTGAAAAAGCTAAATAGCCAGGAATAATTAGACCAACTATTGGTACAATCATTAAAATTCCTAACCAATTTGGTTTATCTACTCTTTCAGCTATTTTCATCCAAAGAATAATACCAATAATAATATTAACTATTGGAATAAGAAGTAAAATAAACCACCATAAAGGTTTTTGAGCAATTTGAATAAGAAGAAAAATATTAGCTATAGGAATCCAAGCTAACCAACCATTAGGTGTGTTTGTTTTTTTGGCTATTGTCTGAAGACAAATAGCTAAATAAATATAAAAAACAAACATTAATATAAAATATAGAGCTGCCCATTTCCAAAATGATTTAAAAAAAGAAAAAGAATCTGATTGATAAGGAAATTTATCCATTAATCCCGGAACAATTGAATCCACATCTAATCCTGTATCTTCTCCATCAAACTCGTCTAGATTTCCACCAATAATACCTTCACAAATTTCATCACAACCTGAGTTTTCATAACAAGTTTTAGCATTTTCCTTTTGACAATCTTCTAAAGTAGAATATTCTCCAACAAATTGACAATAATCATCCTGACAAGCATAAAATTTATTTAAAGAATCTGATGTTTTTATACTTAAATCATAATCAAAAGCTATAGCAGAATTATCATAATTACTTCCTTTTATTGTTAAAAAAACATTAGTATTAGTTACTGGAGTTAAAAACATGGAAACAACAGCTCCATCGTTCGAAGAATAAGCTGAATCCAATAATTCTCTTTTTTGATTTAATAATTCCACATCCGCTACACCGCTAGTAGGTGGCGAAACTTTAAATTCATAAGTTACTCCCTTTTTAACTGAGATTTTATAATAATCAACATTATCAGTTCCATAACTACTCATATATTCTACTGCTAAATGACCTTGATAATCTCCTAAAGTAACATCTAAAGCATTATTAAATGTATCACCTGCATCTGTTTTAGAATCGGCATCATAATAATCAGATAAAGAAATTTCTAAAGCAAAGGGATCTAACTCCGAAAAAATATCATTATATATTTTAAGATAATATGTATAATTATCCTTTGTTGAATTAGGAAGCCAAATATTTTCATATTTCGCACCAACTGAATATCCAGTTTCAGAACCTAAAACTTCTTGATCGGCATTATAAAGAGTTATGCCAATATAACCACTCCATCTAATTTTTACTAACTGACCAGCTTTTCCAGAAAAAGAATAAAAAGAGGTCTTACCCTCTCCAAATGACTCAACTTGATAAGTTCCAGGTTGAATTGCTGCAGCGGTTTCAAAACTATCTCCACCTGCTGTTAAATTTTGAGCATTTACTGAATTAGCACCCACAAAAATGAAAGCTAATCCGATCAGAATTACTAAAAAATTAATTTTTTTAAAGATTTTATTATTATTCATAAATTTAATTTATTATTTAAAAATGTTATTAGTTTAATAATTCGACCTTTGCTAATATTATAGCATTATTAGAAAATTGAGTAAATATTAGCCAAATTAATAGCTATATAAAACCTTATTTCATAATAAGGTTTTATAT
>CAYMMH010000047.1:0-4605 GCA_964391525.1 uncultured Gammaproteobacteria bacterium
GGAAACTCAAAAATATATTATTAAAGAAATTCAATATGTTTACTCTTCTCAGGGACAACCTCTAAATGAAAAGCATATAGAAATTATTGCTCGTCAAATGTTTTCTAGATATTTGATTAAAGACGGAGGTCAAACTGATTTATTGCCAGGTGAGACAGTTGAAGAGGAAGTTTTGAATCAAGCCAATAAAGATGTAAAAGAAAAAGCAAAATCGGAAAGATTATTATTGGGAATAACAAAAACATCGCTTACTACCGATAGCTTTTTATCGGCTGCTTCTTTTCAAGAAACTCCAAGAGTATTAATTGAAGCTGCTTTGAGTGGTAAAATAGACTATTTAGAAGGATTAAAAGAAAATGTTATTATTGGATGTTTAATTCCAGCTGGAACTAGTTATAATGGTAAGAAAAAAAGAGAGGTATATAAATAAAATTATGAAAATAATTATAGGATTAGGAAATCCTGGGAATCAATATCAGAAAAATAGACATAATATTGGTTTTATGTTTTTAGATTTCTTGGTTGACAAAGATAAAGATTGGAAATTTGATAAAAAATTTAATGCTATGATTTCGGAACAAAATGATAAAGTATTGATCAAACCAATGACTTTTATGAATAATTCGGGTTTAGCAGTTAGAGCTTTTCTTGATTACTATAAATTATTATCTAAAAAATTTGGAATATTTACTAATAAAAATATTGATTTAAGTGAAACATTAACTGTAATACATGATGATTTAGATTTAGATTTTGGTAGAATAAAAACTTCAATAAATTCTTCGGATGCCGGACACAGAGGAGTGAAATCAATTATAAATCATATTAAAACTAAAAATTTTAGAAGAATCCGTTTCGGAATAAATAATGAATATCGCAATAACATTCCAATTGAAAACTTTGTTTTACAGAATTTTTCCAAAGAAGAATTATCACAATTAAGTGACTTATATAAAAAAATAGATCTTTAAAGGTCTATTTTTTTATTTATGCCTCTGTTATAATATAAATATATAATAATTAAATTTTTTCTTATGAATAAAATAAATAAACAAGCCTTTACACTTATTGAGTTATTGGTAGTAATATCTATTATTGGAATATTAGCTTCTTTTTCAATAGTTTCTTTACAAGGAGCTCGGGGCCGAGCTCGAGATGCTAAAAGAGTTTCTGATATAAGGCAAATACAAGTAGCTTTAGAATTATATTATAATAGTTATAATGAATATCCTGATAGCATAACAGGGTCCATTTATCGTGATGATGATATTTATATGATGAGTGTTCCTGAAGCCCCTACACCAGCTGATGGAGATTGTAATGTTATAAGTAATGCTTTTCTTTATACAGCTCATGATTCTAATAATTCTTATACTTTATCTTTTTGCATAGGGGGTGATACTGGCAGTTTAAAAGCCGGAATAAATAATGCCATACCTAATGGTGTCATAAAAGTTAATTAGTAAATTTCATGTTATTTTTATAAATAATAAATGTAGAAATCATTATTTGTTCATTATAATTAAAAAATGAAAAATTATAATGAACGAATTTATTATATCGCTTTTAATTGTTTAATTGATTTTACTTACCAACAATATAGGTTATTATTGGACAGCTTTGGTTTTTTATCCAAAGCTTTTTTTTGTAGTTATTCAGATTTAATTAAATCTGGGTTGAGTTTAAAAACAGCTTCTTCTTTTATAAAAAAAAGAAAAGATTTTAATATAAAAAGAGTTTTAGATCAAATTGAAAAAGAAGAAATAAAGATTTGTATTTTTTCTGATAATGAATATCCAAAATTATTAAAAAATATATATAATCCACCTCCACTTTTTTATTATAAAGGTAGTTTAAACATTGATTGGGATTTTTCTTTATCAGTGGTTGGATCTAGAAAAATGACTTTTTATGGAGAAAAAATTATTTCTAATCTTGTGCCTACTTTGATTAATAATAATATAATTATTATTAGTGGTTTAGCTATGGGAATTGATTCTTTGGCTCATAAAACAAGCTTAAATAATAATGGAAAAACAGTAGCAATATTAGGTTCAGGTTTAAATTATTATAGTATTTATCCATCTTTTAATAGAAATTTAGTTAATAAAATAATTAAAAATGGTGGTTTGGTTATTTCCGAATTTCCTTTAAATACACCAGCTTTTCCTTATAATTTTCCACAAAGAAATAGAATTATCGCTGGATTAAGTAAGGCTACATTAGTGATTGAAGCTGGTCAAAAATCAGGTTCTTTAATAACGGCTAAATATGCTTTAGAAGAGGGACGAGAAGTTTTAAGTATTCCGGCTGATATTTTTAATAAAGCCTATTATGGTAATAATGATTTAATAAAAAAAGGAGCTATGTTAATAAATAATACAGAAGATATATTGAGTTTATTTTAATTTGTGTTTTTTTTGTTTTAATATTATAATTGTTTTATAAAATTTATTGATAATATATGAATTTAATAATAGTTGAATCACCAACTAAGGCTAAAACCATTTCTAAGTTCTTGGGGCGTCAGTATGTAGTTGAGTCATCTTTTGGTCATGTTTGTGATTTACCCAAAAGTGAATTAGGAATAGATTTAGAAAATAATTTTAATCCTAAATATATAGTTCCAAATAAGTCAAAAAAAAGAGTTTCTGAATTAAAAAAAATAGCTAAAACAGCTGATTCTATTATTTTAGCTTCTGATGAAGATCGAGAAGGAGAAGCTATTGCTTGGCATTTATCAAATGTTTTATCAATTGATGATAAAAATATAAAAAGAATTGCTTTTCATGAAATAACTAAGGAAGCTATTTTAAAGGCCATTGATAATCCTAGAAAAATAGATAAAAAGATGGTTGATGCTCAACAGGCGAGAAGAATTTTGGACCGCTTAGTTGGCTATAAATTGTCACCTTTTTTATGGAAAAAAGTGGCTAAGGGATTATCGGCGGGAAGAGTTCAAAGTGTAGCCGTTAGATTAATAGTAGACCGAGAAAAAGAAATTAAAGCGTTTATTCCTCAAGAATATTGGGATATAGAAGCAATTTTAAAAAAGAATAATGATTTATTTTCAGCTAGATTATTTAAAATAAATAAGAAAACGGTAAATAAATTTCATTTTAAAAAAGAAGCCGATACTGTTGATGTAATTGCTAGTTTAAATAAAGGACAATGGTTAGTTACTAATATTGAAAGTAAAGAAGGTAGAAAAAATCCTCTACCACCTTTTATTACTTCAACTTTACAACAAACGGCTAATCATCGCTTAGGTTTTAGTGCTAAACAAACCATGACCATAGCTCAAAAATTATATGAAATGGGTTTCATAACCTATATGAGAACTGATTCTTTAAATTTGTCTGATAAATTTAAAAATGAATCAATTGATTATTTAAAAACCAAATTGGGTGATAAATATTTATCAAATGGAAATAGAATTTTTAAAACTAAAGATAAAACCGCTCAAGAGGCTCATGAAGCTATACGTCCTACTATGGTTTCCAATGAACCGTCAGGATTAATTAATAAATTAGATAAAAATCAATTTAAACTTTATCAATTAATTTGGCAACGAGCTTTAGCTTCGCAAATGGCTGCAGCTATTTTAGATACTATGGCAGTTGATATACAGGCTGGTTCTAAAGAAGAATATTTATTTAGAGCCACAGGACAAACTATAAAATTTAAAGGTTATTTAGAAATTTATCCGGAAAAAATTAGTGAAAATGAATTACCGGTTTTAAATAAAAATGATAATTTAGAATTAGAAAAAATAAATAAAAATCAACATTTTACTCAAGCTCCGGCACGATATTCTGATGCTAGTTTAGTAAAAGAATTAGAAAAACATGGAATTGGTCGCCCTTCTACTTATGCTCCAACTATAGCTACTATTATTGATAGAAATTATGTAAATAGAGATGATAAAAAAAGATTGTTTCCAACTGACATTGCTTTTGTAGTTATTGATTTGTTAGTAAATCATTTTCCTGACATAGTAAATTATAAATTTACAGCTGATATGGAAAATGATTTAGATGATATTTCTATTGGTAAAAAAGAGTGGGTTCCGGTGATAAGAAATTTCTGGGAGCCGTTTAATAAAAATTTAGAAAATAAATATAAAGAATTAGATAAACAAAAATTTATGCCAGAAGAAGAAAGCAATGAAATTTGTGAAAAATGCGGAGCTAAAATGATAATAAAAACAGGTCGTTATGGAAAATTTTTAGCTTGTAGCGGTTTTCCCGAATGTCATAATATAAAATCAATAAAAAAAGAAGAATCTCAACCCGATAGTAAAGAATTAGAAGAATTAAAAGAAAAATATAAAAATGAAAAATGTGATAAATGTGGAGCTGATATGATAGCTAGAATTGGTAAATTTGGTCCTTTTTTAGGTTGTAGTGCTTATCCTAAGTGTAAAAATATAAAAAATATTGATAAAAATGGAGAAGCAGAAAAAGAAATTCCTTGTCCTGTTTGTAAAACTGGTAAAATTGTAAAAAAGTTTTCTCGTCGAGGAGTGTTTTATGCTTGTAATAATTATCCTAAATGTAAAAATGCTTATTTTGCTAAACCAACAGGTGAAAAATGTAAAAAATG
>CAYMMH010000048.1:0-4593 GCA_964391525.1 uncultured Gammaproteobacteria bacterium
TTTATTTTATTTCGTTTGTATCCTTATTCCAAAAACAAAAGATATGAAATTTCTAAAACAGCCAAAATATTTTTTTATGACGTTGGAGTTAGAAATGCTTTAATTGAAGATTTTTCTGATTTAAATTCCAGAATGGACAAAGGAGCTCTTTTTGAAAACTTTATTATTAGTGAATTAATTAAACAAAATAGTTATTTAGAAAAGGATTTTAAATTTTATTATTGGCGAACTAAACAAGGTTCGGAAATTGATGTTGTTTTAGAGAAGGGAGAGAAATTAATTGGAGTAGAAATAAAATATAAAAGAAAAAACATTAATAAAGCTTTTAAAAATAGATACTCTCAAGCCAAATTAAAAATGGTAACTGTCAATAATTTTTATTAAAAAGATTAATTGTTTTTTATCTCCTTAAATGATATTATATTAAAATATGAATAATGAAGATAGGGTTATAAACCCGGAGGAAAATAACCAAGATAAGGCTTTTGATCTTAGTTTAAGACCGAAGTCTTTTTCTGATTATATAGGACAAGATAATATTAAAACTAATCTTAATATTACGGTTAAAGCTGCTTTAAAAAGAAAAGAACCAATAGAACATGTTTTGTTTTATGGTGCTCCAGGTTTAGGTAAAACAACTTTGGCTCATGTTTTAGCTAATGAAATTGGAGCTAATATAAAAATAACTTCTGGTCCAGCCATTGAAAAGAGTGGTGATTTAGCAGCTATTTTAACTAATCTTAGTCAGGGAGATATTCTATTTATTGATGAGATTCATCGTTTGAATAAAACTATAGAAGAAATATTGTATCCGGCCATGGAAGATTATGCTTTAGACTTAGTGGTTGGAAAAGGTCCAGGAGCTAGAACCTTACGTTTAGATTTACCTAAGTTTACTATTATCGGAGCCACTACTAAAGCCAGTCTATTATCAGCTCCTTTACGAGATCGTTTTGGTATTATCCATCATTTAGATTTTTATGAGCATGATCATATAGAAAAAATTATCAAACGTAGTGCTAGTATTTTAAATATCAAAATTAATGATGGAGCTGAATCTTTAATTGCTAAAAGATCTCGGCGTACTCCTAGAATTGCTAATCGTTTATTGAAACGGGTTCGTGATTTTTCTGAAGTTGAGGGACAGGGAATAATCAATGAAGAAATTTGTTTAAAATCTTTTTCAGTTTTAGATATTGATGAATTTGGTCTTGATTGCGTTGATAGAAAAATATTAAAAACAATTATAGAAAAATTTGGTGGTGGCCCGGTAGGAATAAATACTTTATCAGCTTCTACCGGAGAGGATATGGCCACCATAGAAGATGTTTATGAACCATATCTTTTACAAATTGGATTTTTGGATAGATCTCCAAGAGGACGAACAATTACCGATTTAGCCTTAGGACATTTAGGGTATAAAAAACGTTTATGAAATTATCTGATTTTGATTATAGTTTGCCTACTGGTTTAATAGCTCAAAAACCAGTTTATCCGCGGGATCAGGCCCGTCTTTTAGTTTATAATAGTAAAAACAAAAAAATAGAACATAAGAAATTTTATGATATTATTGATTATTTAAACAAGGATGATGTTTTATTTTTAAATAATTCTAAGGTTTTTACTGCTCGTTTATTAGGACATAAAAAAAGTGGTGGACAAATTGAAATTTTTTTATTAAAAAACATAGATAAAAAGAAAAATACTTGGCAATGTTTAATAAAAGGTAAGGTTAAAATTGGAATTGAAATTTTATTTTCAAATAAATTATTAGCTACAGTTTTGTGTATTAATAATGAAATTAATGAAGTATCTTTTAATTTTAATTATAATAAACTGATAAAAAGTTTAGATAAAATAGGACAAGTACCCCTACCTCCTTATATCAAAAGAAACCAACAAAAAAAAGAAGATAAAAAAAATTATCAAACAATTTATGCTAAAGACAATAAATTGGGTTCATCAGCCGCTCCGACTGCTGGGTTGCATTTTACTTTGTCACTTTTAAAAAAAATAAAAAATAAAAAGATTAAAGTAATAGAAGGAACACTACATGTTGGTTTAGGAACTTTTAAACCAATAAAAGAAGAAAATATATTAAATCATAAAATGCACAGGGAAGATATTGAAATATCGGCTAAAGCTATTAATGATATTATTCAAGCCAAAAATTCCGGTAAAAGAATAATAGCAGTTGGTACTACTTCTTGTCGGATTTTAGAAAGTTTATTTAACTATTTAAAAATTAATTCTGATACTGGAAAATATTTAAAATATCAGGGACCAAATTTAAGGTTTTCAACTGATATTTTTATTTATCCTGGTTATAAATTTAAGATTACCGATGCTTTGATAACTAATTTTCATTTACCAAAATCAAGTTTAATCTTATTAATTAGCGCTATGATTGGTAGAAATGAAGTTATGTCCATATATAATTTAGCTATAAATAAAAAATATCGTTTTTTCAGTTATGGTGATGCTATGTTAATAGTTTGATTTTTTACCTTTTTTTTGCTATTTTATTTATATAATAATAAAAAAATAATATGTTAAAAAACATTTGGGAGTTTTTGAAAATAGTTATAGTATCGTTATTAATAATTTTGCCTATAAGGTATTTTATTATTCAACCTTTTTATGTCAAAGGAGCTTCTATGGAACCCAATTTTCATGATCGGGAATATTTGATTATAGATGAAATTTCTTATCGTTTTAATGAACCAGAACGAGGGCAAGTTATAGTTTTTCGTTATCCTTATAATCCTCAAGAGTATTTTATAAAAAGAGTTATTGGTTTACCGGGTGATACTATTGAAATGATAGATGGAAAGATAATTATTCGTAATGAAAATAATCCTGATGGCTTTCAATTAAATGAAAATAAATATTTATCTGATAGTGTGAAAACTTATGCTGTTAATGAACAGCCAGTTGTTTTGGGGGATAATGAATATTTTGTTTTAGGAGATAATCGTTATGCTTCTAAAGATTCTAGAACCTTTGGCTCTTTAAATAAGAGCTATATCACGGGAAAGGTTTTACTTCGAGCTTGGCCTTTTTCCAATTTTTCTTTGTTTGATTATTCTAATATATATAATAATTAATTAATAAAAATATGGGCAGAAAGAAAAAGAATAATAAAATTAAAACTAAAACACCAAGTACAACAAAAAGAGGTAAGAGAATAATTATTCCTAATAAAAATTTAGATAAGAATATTTTTAGATTATTGGGAACAAAAGATATTATTCATTCTGATGAAAAGTTTTTTACTTCGGTTGTTAAAAAAATAGAAGAAACAGCTGATTGTTATAGTTTTAATAAAATAATAACACCGGTTTTAGAAGATTTTAATTTTTACAAAAAGATTTTTGATAAAAATAAATTTAAAAGTATTTTTTCATTAGAATCAAAAGGTTTCGAAAAAATAATTTTACGTCCTGATTTAGTTCATGGTACGGTTAGAGTGGCCATGGAATATGGGAATTTGAATGTTTTAGAAAAACCTTTAAAGTTCTTTTCTATTGGACCGGTTTTTAGACAAGAAAAAGTTAAGGGTGGTGTTTATCGTCAGTTTAATCAGTTTAATTTTTCAATTATAAATGATAATAAACCAACTACCGACGCGTTCCTTATTTTTTTAATTTATAATATCTTTAAAGAATTGCAAATTGAAGTTCAAGTTCAAGTTAACAGCTTAGGTGGAATTGATTGTCAAAAAGAATTTTTACATAAGTTTAATAAATTTATAAAAGAGAAAGGTAATCGTTCCAAATTATGCCCAGAGTGTAAGAAAAATTTACTTAAAAATCCAGCATTATTATTAGAATGTCAGGAAGATGAATGTCAAAAAGTTAGAAATGAAATGCCACAAATTATCGATTTTTTATCAGAAGAAAGTAATGTTCGTTTCTATAAAACAATGGATTTCTTAGACAAAATGGAAGTCAATTATAATTTTAATCCCTACCTAACTAGAGATTTATCTTATTATAATGATTTAATTTTTGAAATTTGGCCAATGGATAAAAATGGTGAAATTAATTCTAAATTAGTTTTGGGACGAGGAGGTTGTTATGATAAAATATTTTCCAAAGTTATTGGAAAAAATATTTCTATGATTGGTTTCAGTGGTGGATTAGAAAGAACTATGATTAAGGCTAAAGAAAATAATTATTTTCTTGATAATAATAAAGATGTTATTTTTTTGACTCAAGTAGATATTCAGGCCAAAGCTAAGGCCATGACTATGTTTAAAGAATTATTATCAAAAGGTTTTAATGTTAAACAAGCCTTTCATTTAGATGGACTAAAAGAACAATTAGAAGAAGCTCGTAATTTGAAATCAAAAGTAATATTAATACTTGGAAAAAAAGAATTAAATGAAGAAACAATTTTATTTAGAGATACTGATTCAGGTATTCAAGAAATTATAGCTCAAAAAGATTTAGTACATCGTTTAGAAAAAAGTTTATTATAATAAAAATATTAATAACAATGAAAGAAACAAAACAGCAAACTAATAACAAACCAGCTTTTACCCTCATTGAAATGTTGGTAGTAATAGCCGTTATTGGTATATTAACCGCC
>CAYMMH010000049.1:0-134 GCA_964391525.1 uncultured Gammaproteobacteria bacterium
GCGTCTGGTTTGGGACCAGAAGATCGTGGGTTCGAGTCCCGCCGCCCCGACATAATAAAATAAAAATTTAAAAAATAAAAATAAAAAATATGCCAAATAAAAAATCAGCTAAAAAAGATTTGAAAAAAAATATT
>CAYMMH010000049.1:172-4515 GCA_964391525.1 uncultured Gammaproteobacteria bacterium
CAAGCTAAAGAACTTATAAAAAAAACTAAAAAAGAAATTGAAGCTAAGAATATAGAAGTCAAAAAAGATTTTAATAAAGTTATAAAAACTATTGATAAGATGGCTAAAAAAGGTATAATTAAAAAAAATACCGCTGCCAGAAAAAAATCAAAATTACAAAAAAAATTAAATACTTTAAATTAAAAAGAGTAATTACCTATTCTTGGATTCTAGTTATCAATACTTTTTCTCGGAATAGGAATAAAAAAATGTTAGACAAAAAAGTAAAAGAAAAAATTATTAAAAAATTTCAAACCCATGTTAATGATACCGGTTCATCTCAAGTTCAAATTGCAATTTTAACTGCTGAAATAGATGAATTAACTGGACATCTTAAATTACATAAACATGATTTCTCTTCTCGTCGTGGTTTATTAAGAAAAGTAGCCGAAAGACGTCGTTTATTAAAATATTTACAAAAGGAAGATGAACAAGCTTTTATTGAATTAGCTAAAAAATTAAAATTAAAAATAGCTAATAAAATGATGCAGGACGAAGAAGAAAGGAAGAAAAAAGAAGAAGAATTAGAACAAATAATAAAAAAAGAAGAAAACGAAGAAGAAATTGAATAAAAAAATAATTATGATAAAACATATTGAACAACGAGTAGGAGTTTTAGTGGACGTCTCAAATATGTACCACTCTGCTAAAAATCTATTTGGAAAAAAAGTTAATTTTCAGGAAATATTAAAACAAGCAGTCGCGGGACGGAAGCTTATCCGAGCGACTGCTTACGCTATAAGGACAGAAACCGAAGAAGAAACTCCTTTTTTTGAAGCTTTAAGCCAACAGGGTTTTGAAGTTAAAATGAAAGATTTACAAATATTTGCCGGTGGAGCAAAAAAGGGTGATTGGGATGTTGGAATAACCATTGATGCTATTAAACTGGCTGAAAAATTAGATGTAATAGTATTAGTTTCAGGTGATGGTGATTATTTACCCCTAGTTTCATATTTACAAAACAATAAAGGATGTTTAGTTGAAATTATGGCTTTTACTAAAACAACTTCGGCTCGATTAATTGAAGAAGCTGATGATTTTATTGATTTAAGTAAAAATAAAAAATTTTTGATAAGTAATTATAAAAATAATTATAATCGCAAAAAAATAATTAATAATTAATGTTGGCCATCAAATAGTGAGAACTGTATTAGACATATACAGGGCTTAAATTTGACGACCAACAAAAAAAATTATGAATGAAGAAAAAATTGTAAGTGGCGTTTGGTTAGGTCGACCTCTAAGTATAAGAACCGGAAAATTAGCTAAACAAGCTGATGCTTCAGTTTTAGTCCAATACGGAGAAACAGTAGTTATGGCTACTGTTGTTCAATCTAAAACCACACGAGAAGGAACAGACTTCTTTCCATTAATGGTGGAATTTGAAGAAAAATTATATGCCGCTGGAATTATAAAAGGATCACGTTGGGTAAAACGAGAAGGTCGTCCAACTGATCAATCAATATTAACCGGCCGAATGATTGACAGAGCTATTCGTCCTTTATTTAATGACGAAGAAAGACGTGATGTTCAACTAATAGTAACCGTTTTATCAGTTGACGGTGAAAATGATTATGATGTAGTATCCTTAATTGCCGCTTCGGCAGCTTTAAGTATATCGGGAATTGATTGGAATGGTCCCATAGGAGGAATTAGAGTAGGTTTAATTGATAATAAATTTGTTTTTAACCCAAATTATGAACAACAAGCTCTTAGTTCTTTAGATTTAATAGTGGCCGGAACTGAACAAAAAACAATAATGTTAGAAGCTGGTGCTAATGAGACAAAAGAAGATATTATTTTTGAAGCCATAAAAGAAGGTCAAGAAAAAATGCAAGAAGCTATAAAAATAATAAAACAATTACAAGAAATTGTTCCTATTAAAGAAAAAGTAGAAAGAAAAAAATTATTAAGCACTGAAGACTTAAACAAAAAAGAAGCTAAAGAAAAATTATTAGAAATTGGCCAAAAATGGTTAAAAGAAAATATAAAGGAAAACTTATTTAATAAAATATATTATACCAAAAATGAAAGAAAAATGGCAATGAGAATTATAAAAGAAAAATTGGATGAACATTTATTCTCTCAAGAAATAGAGAGATCAGATCGTGATTTCATAATTAAATCATTGGTTGAAAAAATGGTAGAAGAAGAAGTAACTAATGCTATTTTAAATGATAAGCGTCGAGTTGATGGTCGAGCTTTAAATGAAATTAGACCATTATCAGCTGACACTACAATTTTACCAAGAAATCATGGAACAGGATTATTCTCTCGTGGAGAAACTCAAGTATTATCTATAGTTACATTAGGAGCTCCAGGAATGGAACAATCATTGGAAGGAATTGAAGGACAAAGTAAAAAAAGATATATGCATCATTATAACTTCCCTCCTTACTGTGTAGGTGAAGCTAGTCCTCTTAGGGGAACTGGACGTAGAGAAATAGGTCATGGAGCTTTAGCAGAAAAAGCTATAATTCCAGTCTTACCTAAAAAAGAAGATTTCCCTTATACTATTAGAGTGGTTAGCGAAACCCTAGGATCAAATGGATCATCTTCTATGGGTTCAACTTGTGGATCTTCCCTAGCTTTAATGGATGCTGGAGTACCTATTAGAACTCAAGTTGGAGGAATAGCTATGGGATTAGCTTCTAATAAAGATATGAGTCGTTTTGAAGTATTAACTGATATTCAAGATTTAGAAGACGGACCAGGGGGAATGGATTTTAAAATTACTGGAACTAAGGATGGATTAACAGCTATTCAATTAGACACCAAAACAGATGGATTAACTGAAGAAATAATAAAAAAGACATTAACTCAAGGACGAGAAGCTTTAAATCAAGTATTAGAAGTTTTAAATAAAGAATTATCAGCTCCTCGACCAGATTTATCACCTTATGCTCCTAGAATTATAAGTTTCAAAGTTAATCCTGAAAAAATAGGAGCCATAATTGGTCCAGGCGGTAAGGTTATTAATAAAATAATAGAAGAAACTGAAGTTTCTATTGATATTGATGATGACGGATTAGTTATGATTTGCTCTTTAAATGGTGAAAAAGGAAAAATAGCCGAAAAAATGGTTAAAGATATAATAAAAGAATATGAAGTTGGTGAAATTTTTAGCGGAAAAGTTGTTCGTTTGATGGATTTTGGAGCTTTTGTTCAATTATCAGCCAATCAAGATGGTATGGTTCATGTTAGCGAAATGGCTCCATATAGAATAGGTCGTCCATCCGATTTAGTAAATATTGGAGATATTGTTCAGGTCAAAATAAAAGAAATTGATGTTCAAGGAAGAATAAATTTAACTATGAAAAATCTTCCAGAGAATGAACCTCTATGGAAAGATAAAAAAGGTGAAAGTGCTGAATTTAATAATGGAAATTATAATCAAAAAGGAGATACAAATAATACATTTAGAAATAAACCTTCAAGATTTACTAAAAAATATTAGAATATTATAATCATTGACTTTTTATCGTTAATAATATAATATTTAAACGAAAATATTAATATAATTGATAAGAAAATAAAATTATGCTTACTATAAAATTGTCCAAAATTGGTAAAAAAAACAAAAAATTATTTAGAGTTATTATATGCGAAAAAACTCAAGATCCTTATGGAAAAGCTTTAGAAATATTGGGATCATATAATCCATATAATAAAGAATTAGTAATAAAAGCTGATAGAGTTAAATATTGGATCAGCAAAGGATCGTCAATGACCCCTTCTGTAAATAATTTATTAATAGAAAAGAAAATTATAGAAGGAAAAAAATTAATAAATTCTAAACCAGGTACTCCTAATAAAAGAAAAACTGAAAAAGTAGAAAAAGCCAAACAAAAAGAAGTAGCTGCTAAAGCTGAAATTGAAGAAACAAAGAAAAAAACTGAAACCCCAATTGAAACACCAACAGAAACTAAACCAGAAACAACTGAAAATATAAAAAAAACAGAATAATATAATATATTTTTTCATTCCTTGACTTTTAAAGTTGAGAAATGTACAATAAGAATAAGATTGATTAGTTCAATCGCACCATTGGGTGATAATAATTAAGAAGTTCTTATAAATCTGTAATAAAAAGACAATTTGTAAGAATTAAGTCGACGACTATGTCGGAAAATCAAGACAAGCAATTTTTAGAAACTGTTATCAAATCTATTGTAAGCGTCCCAGATGCTGTTTCAGTAGAAAGAACAGTTGACGAACGAGGAGTTCTTTTGACCTTAAAAATCGACCCAAGTGATATGGGATTTGTAATTGGCCGTCGTGGTCAAACAGCTCAAGCTATCAGA
>CAYMMH010000050.1:0-4458 GCA_964391525.1 uncultured Gammaproteobacteria bacterium
ATTAGTATTTTTATATAATGTTTTTGGAGATTTAGGTATTGCTATAATTGCTTTAACTATCGTAATAAAACTTATTCTTCTTCCATTATCAAAAAAATCAATTAAATATCAAAAGGCGACTCAAGATTTACAACCTAAATTAAATGAATTAAAAGAAAAATATAAAGGCAATCAACAACAATTAAGTGCTGCTATGATGGCTTTGTATAAAGAAAACAAAATAAATCCTTTTTCTTCTTGTTTGCCTCTTCTTATTCAATTTCCTTTTTTGATAGCAATTTTTAGAGTTTTTCAAGATGGGTTTGCTCAAAATCATTTAGATTTATTATATCCGTTTATCGGTAATCCTGGAACAATAAATACAGTATCCTTTGGAATTCTAGAATTATCTACTAGAAGTATAATATTAGCTGTTTTAGCTGGAATAGCTCAATTTGTACAGGCAAAAATGTTATTAACAAATAAGCCAGAGATAAAAACAAATGAATCGAGGGATGAAGGCATGACCTCTATTATGAATAAACAGATGACTTATATTATGCCTATTATTACTGTTGTAATCGGTATCAGTTTTCCGGCTGGTTTAACATTTTATTGGTTCTTAACCACTATTTTTACTATTATTCAACAAAAAATAATTCTTCGTGATAAAGGTGAAAAAATCATAAAAGTTGTAAAGTAATAAGTTTTATTATAAAATTGTTTTAATTAAAAAATGTTCTACGTAGAACATTTTTTAATTTGTAAAAAGTTAAGGGTAGATATTTGTAGACTTAGTTATTTTTATGTTATTGGTTTATGGCATAAAAACAATAAAAAAATAAACAATATAAAATGTTCTACGTAGAACATTTTAGACTTGATCAATAAATTATTAGTTTTTATTTTGAAATCTATGTTTAATAGTATTATTAATAAAACAATAAAATTGATTCAAGATATGCTAATATATAATAATATTAATAAATATTAAGATAATAGTAAAAATAATTTGTAAGTAAAAAACGTTTTTTCTATAGAATTTATTTTATTATGTTTTATAACTATAGTTTATAAAAATATAACAAATTTATATCTGATATAAAATTGTTCTACGTAGAACAATTTATTAGTTCCAAAATAACATTATAAGCTGGTGCGTTGTTTAAAGTTAAGTTCTTAGTGTTTAAACAAAGGATAATCTAATATTATAGTCTTAGTTTATATAAAAAATATAAGAAATTGTAAATAAAAAAAGTTATTTATAAGAATAACTTTTTTTAAGAATGTTCTACGTAGAACAATTTGTATAATAATTTTTTATTGAGAAAAAGTTCTGTTTTTACCAACAATTAATAATATTTTCTTATTTGTTGGTTCTATGAATATAGGAGTTTTTACTTTTATAGAATTATCGATTATGGCATCTTTTTCTTTATTTTCAATTTCTATTTTTTTAGTTTTTAAATAAGTTTTACTTTTTGAACCTATTTTTACATATAAATTAAGAATATTTTCTTTCATTTCTATTTTTTGATCATTTAGAAATTCTTCTTTTGGTGGAATATTAAAAATAAAACAATCTCCATTTTTTTGAAATACCATTTTATAAGAATTATCTATATTTAAGGTTGTATTTTTGCTTTCAATATAAATATCTTTTATAAAAAAATGATTATTTGCCATTGATAAATTAATATTTTCTAATCTTCTGCTTGATAAAATATAACATGCTTCTTTTTCATTGGTAATACCAAGTGATTCAGCAATAGAATTATTTGGTCCCACAGGAATTATAGAAACTGGTATTTTTTCGCTAATATTAGCCAAAATATTAACAATAGCATTTACTGTTTTATTATTACCAACAACGACTATGGTTTTTGCTCCACTATTTATTTCATTTTGTAAAGCATTATCTATATTTTTTATATTACTTAGATAAAGTATTTTACCCTGTAAGTTAAGTTTATTAAGAGTTTCTTCTATTTTTCTTACTTTTTTTTTATATTTATCTAAATAATCATCATATAAAAAAATATTCATATTAATATATAATATTTATTTTTTAAATCTCTTCTTTTTCTTCTTCTACTTCTTCTTTGTTATTTTTTGATTTTTTGCTAGCTATTATTACTTGTCCATTAATTTCAGCTCCTTTTTCTATAGATATTTGAGCACATTCGATATCTCCTACTATTTTTGCTAATTCTTTTATTGATAAATAACCATTAATTTTTAAATTTCCGCTAATTTCTCCTTTTATAACCATTTCTTCGGCTTTAATATTGGCATTTATTTTTGATTTTTCTCCAACTAAAATGGCTCCCTTTGTTTTTATATCACCTTCTACAGATCCATTTATTATAATATTTCCATTGCTTTCAAAATGTCCATTAACATGAACAGATTCTCCTATTATAGTTTCAGCATTGTTGATATTACTTGTTATGTCTTCTTTTTTAAACATATTTTTATTATAAATTTTTAAATAAATATTTCACTAATTCTAGTTAATTAGCTTTTGCTAATATAATTTTACTTGAATATTTTTGTTTTGTCAAAAAATTTTATTTGTATTTTTTTAAAATATTGTTTATATTCTTAATGTATTGGTTCCCATAGTTTAATGGATAAAACGAGAATCTCCTAAGTTCTAAATCCACGTTCGATTCGTGGTGGGAACACTAAAATGGTTGTTATTTTTTTTAAAATAATATATAATTATAATATATTATAATATATTATAATTAATTCAATTCGTATGGGAAAAAAAGGAATAAAAATTAGTAGCGATTTTTTATCCTCTATTATTGGATTTATAATTGGTTTTCTTCTATCTTTTTTTGTTTGTTGGAAAACAATTATTTATATAATAGAGACAATATTAGAAAAATAAAATTTTATTACTCATCTAAAATGAGTAATTGGGCCTATAGCTCAGCTGGCTAGAGCGCTTGCATGGCATGCAAGAGGTCATGGGTTCAAGTCCCGTTAGGTCCACAATAATATTTTTAGTTTTTTGTCCTGTGAATATCTACTTTTTTTATATGTCCATATTTTTGTGGACAAACACATTTTTATGGTATAGTTTTTGGCTAATATTAGCAAAAATTAAAGAGTGGAAAACTTGTTAATTTTTATAAAATATAATTATATGAAAGAAGAAAAAAAGGGATTTTATTTAGTTTCAGTTGATATGGGATATGGGCATCAAAGAGCTGCTTATCCTTTTTTAAATGATGCTAAAGATGGAATTATTACAGCTAATAATTATAAAGGAGCCAGTGATGAAGAAATAAAAATTTGGCGAAATGATAAAATTGGTTATGAATTAATTTCTAAATTTAAAAGAATTCCCGTAATAGGAACTACTATTTTTTCTATTATGGATTATTTTCAAAAGATAGAACCATTTTATCCTAAAAGAGATTTATCAAAAAATACCAAACAACAAAAAATGTATTTGAATAAAATAAAAAAAGGAATGGGTAAAAACTTGATAGATGAATTAAATAAAAATCCTTTACCACTAATTACTACTTTTTTTGCTGCTGTTTATTTTGCTGAATACTATAATTATAAAGGTCAAGTTTATTGTATTATTTGTGATGCTGATATTTCTCGTGCTTGGGCTCCTATTGATCCTAAAAAAAGTAATACTATTTATTTAGTTCCAAATCAAAGAGTCAAAGAAAGATTAATTTTATATGGGGTTAAAGAAAAAAATATTTATGCTACCGGATTTCCTTTACCAACAGAAAATATTGGAGAAAATAAAGAAATTTTAAAAGAAGATTTAAAAAAGAGATTAGCCGTTTTAGATCCTCATAAAGCTTATCGTAATAAGTATGAAAAATTAATAGAAAACTATCTTTGTTCAAAAAATGAAATAGGACCAGCAGAAAGACCTTTAACCTTAACTTTTGCTGTCGGTGGCGCAGGTGCTCAAAAAGAATTAGGAAGAGTATTGGTTGAAAATTTAAAAAGTAAAATAAAAGAAGGACAAATTCAGTTAAATTTAGTTGCTGGTTCACGTTTAGAAATTTTTAATTTCTTTAAAAAAGTTTTACAAAATAATTTTTTACAAGAAAATAGGAATGTAAATATTATTTATAATTCCAATAAGATGGAATTTTTTAAAGAGTTTAACAAAATATTAAGAACATCTGATATTTTATGGACTAAGCCATCAGAATTAAGTTTTTATTGTGGATTAGGTTTACCAATAATTATAGCTGAACCCATAGGATCACAAGAAACATATAATCGACGTTGGCTTTTAGGAATCGGCGCTGGTGTTGATAGTAAAAATCCAAAGTATGTAGATGAATGGTTATTTGATTTTTTAAATTCTGGTTGGTTAGCTGAAGCAGCCATGAATGGTTTCTTAAATGCTCCTAAAATGGGAACATATAACATAAAAAATTTAGTACTTCATGGTGAGGTTAATGAAATAGAAAGAGTTAGAATAATGTA
>CAYMMH010000051.1:0-4388 GCA_964391525.1 uncultured Gammaproteobacteria bacterium
GAAAAATCATCATAAGTAGCATGACGTCTTTTGGGTGTATTTGGTTTTAATTTTTTAATTCCCATATTTAATTTATATAATTTATAATTTATAAAATTTAGACTCCTTCGTAAACTGAAATAGTATCACCCTTTTTTAAAGTTATTACAGCTTTTTTAAAATCTTTTCTTTTACCAGTAATACGACCTCGATTAACTTTTTTACCTTTAACTTTTATTATATTTACACTTATCGGCTTAACTCCATAAACTTCTTGGATAGCTTTAGATACTTCAATTTTATTAGTATCAATACCAACCATAAAAACATATTGATTGCTTGATACTAAATTAGTAGCTTTTTCAGTAACCATCGGTTTTATTAAAACTCTATAGGCTTGACCAGAAATTTTTTTAGCATCTTTTTTCTTCATTTCTCCACTGGCAGTGTATAGATCCTTCATGCTCTTTTCTTCTTCCGGTTTATCATTAGTTTTATTCTTTTTTTTGTCATCTTTTGTATCTTTAAATATTCCCATATATTTATAAATAATTAATTTTTATTTGTATATCTTTTATTAATGGTATTAACAGCTGATTCGGTAATAATTAAATTTCTATATTTTAATAAATCTACAATATTTAAATTTTCTAAATTGATAATATTTAAACCAGCTAAATTTCTAGCCGACTTAAAAATCTTTTCATCTTTATTATCATTAACGAATAAAACACTTCTTTTATTGGTTTTATCTTTTTCAGTTGAAAATATTAATTCCATTTTATTAACAAAATTATTAAAAATTTTTGTTTTAAAATCAGTCATTTCAATTTTATCAACTACTACTATATTTCCATTTGAAAAACGATCTGATAAAACCATAGTCAAAGCCTTTTGTCTCATTTTCTTATTAATCTTTTTACTAAAATTACGATCTTTTCTTGGACCGAAAGTTACACCTCCACCAATCCAAATAGGAGAACGACTTGATCCGGCTCGAGCTCTTCCGGTTCCTTTTTGTTTCCAAGGTTTTTTTCCTCCACCTCTAACTTCAGCTTTAGTTTTAGTATGAGCTAAAACTTGTCGATCATTAGAGGTTTGACAAACCATAGCTTGATGAACCAAATCTTCATTTATTTTAACAGCAAAAACATCATCAGCTAATTTTAACTCACTGACAATATCTCCGTTTTGATTATAGATGTTTGTTTTAACCGGCATATATTTTAATAAATAAATAATAAATTAATTTTTCTCTTCAATTTCAGTTTTAACTTCTGGTTCAGAAACAAGTATTTCTTCTTTAACTTCTTCTGTTTTTTCCTTTATATCATCTTCTTTAATTTCTTTTTCTTCCGGTTCAATTTTTATTGACTTATCTTTAATAATTAAATCTCCTTTTCCTTTTATTATTAATAATCCTCCTTCACATCCCGGAACAGCTCCTTTTATTAACAAAACATTATTTTCTAAATCAACTTCTACAATTTCCAAATTTTTCACTGTTACTTGATCACCACCCATTCTTCCCGGCATTCTTGTTCCCTTGAAAATACGAGCTGGACCTTTAGCTCCAACAGAACCAGATGTTCTTTCCTGATCTTTATTACCATGAGTACTCTTATGACCTCTAAAATGATGTCTCTTTACTGATCCTTGAAAACCCTTACCCTTTGAAACTCCAGTAACATCAATAATATCACCTTTTTTAAAAGTGGAAACATCAATCAATCCTCCAACATTTATTTCTGGTTTTAATTCAGAAACTCTAAATTCTTTTATATGTCTAGCATTTTCTTTCTCCATTCCAGCTTTTTTTAAATGTCCACGAACCGGTTTAGAAATATTTTTAGTTTTCTTTTCACCAAAAGCTACTTGAACTGCTTGATAAGAATCTTTTTCAGTATTTTTAATTTGAGTTATATAACAAGGACCGGCTTGAACTTTAGTTACAGCTATAACCCTATCATTGTCCCAAACTTGAGTCATATTAACTTTTTTTCCTAGTATAAATTTCATATTCTAAATATTTATAATTTAATTAAAATAAAAAAACCGGTCTAAACAAAACCAGCATAAAAAAACACATAAAATAAATTAAACTAAAAAATATCAATTTATTGTATAAATGTTATTTTGTTGAATTTTGCCTCCGACAACGTCTAACTTCAATTAAAGAACTTTCTTAATTACATAATTAAGAGTTTCTAAAAAATAAGTTAAACATTTTATGTTTTAAAAAATACTGTTATATTTTAATCCATTTTTATTTCTAAGTCAACCCCTGCTGGTAAATTTAAATTAGTCAAGTCTTCAATAGTCTTAGTTGACGGTTCAAATATATCAATCAATCTCTTATGAGTTCTGATTTCATATTGATCCCTGGCGTTTTTATGAACAAAAGTAGAACGATTAACGGTGTATTTTCTCTTCTCAATAGGTAGAGGCACAGGTCCTGAAATCTGAGCATCAGTTCTTCGAGCAGTTTCCATAATTGTTTTAGCAGCTTGATCAATAATTTTGTGATCAAATGCCTTAATCTTTATTCTAATTTTTGTTTTAAAATCTCCGCCACTAATCTTAACGGATTTGTTTTTATTATCGGCCATAAATTAATTAAAAATCTTCCCTTTTTTAAACTGACAAAAAAGATAAGATGAATTTTGTTAAATAAACATAATAAGTCCGTCCTAAAAAGAACGGACCTAAATATTTACTTGATAATTTTAGAAACAACTCCAGCACCAACAGTTCTTCCTCCTTCGCGAACAGCGAATTTTTGTTTTTCTTCTAAAGCAATAGGAGCAATTAATTTAACTTTTAATGTAACTGTATCTCCTGGCATAACCATTTCAACTCCAGCTGGTAATTCAATTTCACCAGTAACATCAGTTGTTCCGATATAGAATTGAGGTTTATAGCCTTTGAAAAATGGTTTATGTCTTCCACCTTCTTCTTTACTCAATACAAATATTTGAGCTTCAAATTCAGAATGAGGAGTTATTGTTCCTGGTTTAGCTAATACTTGACCTCTTTCAACTTCGTCTTTCTTAGTTCCACGAAGTAATAATCCAGCATTATCTCCAGCTTGACCTTGATCTAATGATTTATTAAACATTTCAACTCCAGTAACAGTTGTTTTCTTTGTATCCATTAATCCAATAATTTCAACTTCATCTCCAACTTTTATAATACCTCTTTCAATTCTTCCGGTTACTACAGTACCACGACCTTCAATTGAAAAAATATCTTCAATAGGCATTAAGAAAGATTTATCTAAATCTCTTTCTGGTGTTGGAATATAACTATCTAAAGTATTTAATAATTCCATAATAGGTTCAGCATCAGCACCACTAGGATTTTCTAAAGCTTTTAAAGCACTACCACGAATAATAGGAGTGGTATCTCCAGGGAATTCGTATTTCTTCAATAAATCACGAATTTCTTCTTCAACTAAATCAATTAATTCCTTATCTTCAACCATGTCACATTTATTTAAAAATACAACGATGTAAGGAACTCCTACTTGTTTAGCTAAAACGATATGCTCTCTAGTTTGAGGCATAGGACCATCAGTAGCACTAACTACTAATATAGCTCCATCCATTTGAGCGGCACCAGTGATCATGTTTTTTACATAATCAGCATGTCCCGGACAATCAACGTGAGCATAATGACGAGTATCTGTTTCATACTCTTGATGAGAGGTAGCAATAGTAACACCTCTTTGCTTCTCTTCGGGGGCGTTATCAATATCATTAACTCCCTTTTTAGAAGCTTTCATCCCTTTAGCACCAGCCACAGCTAAAATTGCAGCTGTTAAAGTTGTTTTTCCATGATCAACGTGGCCAATAGTACCAACGTTTACATGAGGTTTGCTTCGTTCATATTTATCTGCCATTTTTTTAATATCACGACCCCTCAAAAGAGGGTTATCTGCCATATAAGGCAACCAATCGTTTAAAATTAATTATAAATTTTTATTTAAACAACTAAAAATAGTTAAACAATTAACTATTTTATTATATTATTTAATAAATAATCACTACCAAAAATCTGATTATTCTTCTGATTTTTCTTTAACTTCTCTAGGTATTTTCCAATTATTTTTATAATTTCTTAATGAATTATCAGAACTTATACTGTTATTATTCTCAGTGCTTTCAATTTTATCAATTATTTTTTTATCTGTCAAGTTATTATTAGACAGGTTTAATAATTTTTCATATTGTTCTAAAGTCATAACAACAAAAGAATCTTCCGGTTCACTATTATCAAAAACAATAATACGATCCCCTGTTTTTTTTGATAAATTTATTACTTGCTTTAATTGCTTAGACATATTCTAAGATAATTAATTTTCATAATTTTGAATTTAAAATTATATCACAAAAAAATTAAAAAGCAAG
>CAYMMH010000052.1:0-4255 GCA_964391525.1 uncultured Gammaproteobacteria bacterium
TAAAACCTCGGAATACATTTGATAAAAATTATAGATATTATTTATTAACATTATATTTTTGCGTAATGAATCCTCCACTCCTTTTTCTGAAAAATTAAAATTCTCAGCTTGAACTACCGGTGAAGATAATAAATAAGCACGCAAAGAATCAGCCCCATATTTATTAATAACCAACAATGGATCGGGATAATTTTTTAATTTTTTACTCATCTTTTTTCCATCTTCAGCTAATACCGTTCCATTAACAACGACATTATCAAAAGCTCGTTCTTCTTTTAAAGCTCCAGCAATTACGTGAAGATAATAAAACCAAGTTCTAGTTTGATCTATTCCTTCAGCAATAAATTGAGCTGGGAAATTATTTTCAAATTTTTCTTTATTCTCAAAAGGATAATGTAATTGGGCATAAGGCATAGAACCACTTTCAAACCAACAATCAAGAACATCTGGAATTCGATACATAGCTTGTCCGCATTTTGAACAAGAAAAAGTTATTTTATCAACCTTATCTTTATGAATGTCATTGATTTTTTGTCCGCTTAAATCTTCCAATTCTTTCACACTACCTATTACTCTTCTTTCTCCACAACCACATTCCCAAATTGGCATAGCACTAGCCCAAAATCTTTGACGAGAAATAGACCAATCTCGAGCCCCTTCTAACCAATTTCCAAAACGACCATTTTTAATATGTCCCGGAAACCAATTAATACCTTCAGCCGTCTTAAGCAATGTATCTTTTATTTTAGTAACGGCTACAAACCAAGATGAGGTAGCATAATTTATTAATGGAGTGTCACAACGCCAACAATGAGGATAACTATGTTCATATTTTTCTTTAGAAAATAATAATCCTCGACCAGCTAAATATTTTATTATTTCTACATCAGTGGAAGAATAATCTTTAATTGGTTTAACATTTAATCCCAGAAAATCTTTAACTTCTTCCTTAAAAGATCCGTCAATATTTACATGTTGGATAAAAGGTAAATTATTTTCCTTACCTAAATCCATATCGTCTTGACCAAAAGCTGAAGCAATATGAACAACTCCAGTTCCTTCTTCAGTAGTAACAAATTCAGCTGAATAAATTTTCCAAGCATTTTCTTTATTTTCTATACTATTATCATTAATATAATAATCAAATAAGGGACGGTATTTTTTACCAACTAAATTAGCTCCTTTAAATTCTTCTATTATTTTATAATTATTATCTTTAATAATTTCACTTAGACGTTCTTTAGCTAAAATATAATTCTCATCATGATAAGCTATTTTTATATAATCAATATCAGCTCCAACAGCTAAAGCTACATTACCAATTAAAGTCCAAGGAGTTGTAGTCCAAGCTAAAATAAAAGTTTTCGGTTCATCATCTAATTCAAATTTAGCTGTACATGATAAATCTTTTATATTTTGATAACCCTCGGCTACTTCGGATTGTGATAAAGTAGTTTGACATCGTGGACAAACATGCATTGGTCGATAATCTTTATATATTAACCCTTTATCCCATAATTGTTTAAAAACCCACCAAATAGTTTCCATAAAAGACAAATCCATAGTATGATAAGCATTTTTCTTATCAACAAAACGACCTAAACGATTAGATGTTTCATACCAATTATCGGCATAAGCTAAAACTTTAGAACGACAAATACTATTAAATTTTTCTACACCTAAAATTTCAATGTCTTTTTTTGTTTTCATTTCTAATTCTTTTTCTACTATATTTTCAATTGGTAAACCATGACAATCCCAACCCCATTTTCTTTCTACTCGATAACCTTTCATGGTAAAAAAACGAGGAACAACATCTTTCATTAATTGACCAACAATGTGCCCATAATGAGGAGTTCCTGTAGCAAAAGGAGGGCCGTCATAAAAAACATAATCTCCTTGAGGAGCTTCTTTTTCAACTGATTTATTAAAAATATCATTATGCTCCCAAAAATCAAAAACTTTTTTTTCAGTTAGCATTATTTTATTTTCTGTATTATCATTCTTATCCATATTTTTTTATTTATAAATTACTTAATTTTTTAAAGTTTTTACTCTTCAATCCTTTTGGCAAATAGGTTTGACCGCTATCATCAACTTCAGGACTATATTTATAATCTTTACCATATTCTAAATCTTTCATTAATTTAGTCGGAGCATTTCTTAAGTGTAGAGGAACCGGTAAAGAACCACTTTCATTTATTTCCTCTATGGTATAATTATAGGCTTTGTAAACAGCAATACTTTTTTTGGACTTAGATAAATAAACAACTCCATGAGCTAAAACCACATTACACTCCGGTAAACCAATTTTAGCGCAAGCCTCATAAACCGCGGTCATTAACATTAAAGCACTATTATTAGCTAAACCAATATCTTCGCTAGCAAAACGAATCATCCGACGAGCTATAAACAAAGGATCTTCACCTGATTCTATCATTCTAGTTAACCAATAAAGAGCAGCTTGAGCATTTCCTCCTCGCATTGATTTATGCAAGGCTGAAATTAAATTATAATGTTCTTCACCTTTTTTATCATAATTCAATTGAGGTTTATTAGCAATATTTTTTATTAAATCTATGGAAATTGGTTGATCAGAAGTATAAATATCCTCTAAAATATTTAAAGCTCTACGAGCATCTCCACTACTAAGTTTAGTTATTAATTTAATATTCTTATTATCTACTTTCATATTTAATTTTTTACTTCCCCGTTTTATTATATTATTTATCGCTTGATCATCTAAATTTTCTAAAATGATAACCTTTAAACGAGATAATAAAGCGGAGTTTATAGAAAAACTTGGGTTTTCAGTGGTAGCTCCAATTAAAATCAACAAACCATTTTCTATGTATGGCAACAAAGCATCTTGCTGAGCTTTATTCCAACGATGAATTTCATCAATAAATAAAACAGTTCGACGACCTAAACGTTTATCAATTTCAGCTTGTTTTATTATTTCTCTTAAATCTTTTAAACCACTATCAACCGCCGACAAAGATTTAAATTCAGCTTTAGTTTCTTTAGCAATAATAAAAGCTAGGGTAGTTTTACCTACTCCGGGAGGTCCCCAAAAAATTAAGGAAGTAACTTGATCTTTTTTGATGGTCATTCTAAGCCAAGTTTCTTTACCTATTATTTTCTCTTGACCAAAAAAATCATTTAAATTGTCGGGCCGTAAAATAGTAGCCAAAGGAGTTTTCATTATCTTTATATTATAAAATAGTAATAGAATTATATATAAAAAACAGGGTTTTGTCTATGTCTTCTAATTTAATAAACTAATATAAAAATTAGTTCCCTGACCTAATTTGCTATCAATTAGAACTCTACCAGAAAAATCCTTTTCAATTATTTTTTTTACTATAGCCAAACCAATTCCACAATGTTTATTATCACTATTGTCCGATAAAGAAAAAAATGGTTTAAATACCTTATCTAAAATTTTAGAATCAATACCGGAGCCAGAATCAGAAAAAATTATTTTTATTTCTCTATTAATTTTAAAAACTTTAATATCAATCTTCTTTTCTCTCTTAATTTGGCATAAAGATTCTATGGAATTTGATATGAGATTAGATAACATTTGACCAAATTTAATGGAATCACCAAAAAACTTAAGACCATTATCACATTTAATATTAACTTTAATATTATATTTTATAAAATAAAAATTAAATATTGATAAGACTCTTTCTATTTCTTGTTTAAAACAAAATTTTGTTTTAAATTCTTTATAACTACATTGCTTTTTAAAAGATTTTATTAAATCATTTGCCTGTTTATTTATATTAAAAATATTTTTAACTAATTTATTAATATCTAAATTTTTTTTGGATTTAACAAATATTTCATGTAGAGCTAAATTAGAAGCTGTTAAAATATTAGCTAAATCATGATAGACCCCTAAAGATATTTTACCGGCCTCTACCATTTTATTTAAATCAGAAATTTTTTCAAAATACTTTTCCATTTCTTGATCATATTTATACCTTATATTCTTAATTTTTCTTCGATAATCAATAATATAACTTACTAATCTACATAATAAAAAATTAACTAAAAAAATATTTATTAAAACTATTAAAAAAATAATTCTATTATTATACCAATCCCAATTTAAAGAAAAATAAGTAAGATAAAAATTTAGAAACAAAAAAATATCAATTACTAATAAAATTAGAAAAGATAAAAAATGTTTACAAATAAACATATATTAATTTATAATATTCAATTAAATACTTTATTAATTTTA
>CAYMMH010000053.1:0-4238 GCA_964391525.1 uncultured Gammaproteobacteria bacterium
AATAAAAAAGCTATTTTACAAGAAGAAATAGGTAATAAGGAATATGTTTTAACTGAAACAGCTAATTCAGAAAAACAATATCAAGCTTTATTAAAAGAAGCTAAGAGACAAAATGATCAAGCTTCAGCCGAAATAGCCTCATTAGAAAAAACAGTTAGAGAAAAATTAGCAAAAAAATCTAATGGAAATCAATTAGAAACAGTTACTGATTTTACTTGGCCAGTTCCTAAAAATACTATAACTACTTATTTTCGTGATCCTGAATATCCATTTAGAAAATCAATAGGCGAACATTCAGCTATTGATATTAGAGCAGCGCAGGGAACAACTTTAAGAGCAACCGCTTCTGGATATGTAGCTAGAGTTAAATTTGATGGTTCAACAAATTATGCTTATATAATGATAATTCATGATAATAGTTTTTCAAGTGTTTATGGTCATGTTTCATCCGTAAGTGTTTCAGCTGATCAATATGTAACTCAAGGACAGGTTATAGGAGTAAGTGGAGGAGCTCCACGGACTGCTGGAGCTGGACCTTTCACTACTGGTCCTCATCTTCATTTTGAAATAAGAAAAGACGGGATACCGGTTGATCCTTTAAATTATTTACCTTAATGGGATGATCTTTATTATAATGCTATAGATTTGTTTTTAAAACATTAGATATACAATGTTTTTTTTATTTCTTAAAATCTCTTTTAGAATAAATATTTCTATGAATATCACGTAATTGTTTTTTTGTAACATGAGTATATATTTGAGTGGTAGCAATATTTCTATGGCCTAAAAATTCTTGCACTAGACGCAAATCTACCCCTTGATTCAATAAATCGGTGGCGAAAGAGTGCCTTAAAGTATGAGGGGTAGTAATTATTGGCAAACCAGTTATTTTTACATATTTCTTAACTATATCATCTAAACTTTTAACTGTTAATCGTCTTGATTTATCACTTTTTTCTCCTGGTTTCCAATAATTGATAAACAGGGCATCATCCATATCCGTTCTTAAATCAAGATATTTCTTAAGCCAATATACAGCTCTATTTGAAAAATAAACAGTTCTAACTTTACTGCCTTTACCCACTACTACAACTTCTAAGTCTTCCGTTTTTTTATCTATTTTTATTTGATCTCTATTTAAACTAGCTAATTCGGCTACACGCAGACCAGTAGAAAAGAATGATTCAAGTATAGCTTTGTCTCTTAATCCTGGCTTAGTTTCGGTATCAGGAGTTGATAATAGTTTTTCTATTTGGTCCAAATTTAAAAAATTAACTTCTTTGTCTCCACTAATTTTTGCCAATTTTATTTTATTAGGGGACAGGGAAGGGATATTCTTTTCAGAAAAATAACTCAATAAAGATCTAAGAGCTATAAGATATAGATTTTGGGAAACTTTTTTTAATTCAGTTTTGGTTCTAATACTTTTATTTCTTGATAGATATAGCCTATAACGCCAAATATGCTCGTCGCTTAAATCTTGTGGTCTTAAGTGAGATAAATTACTAACCTTAAGCCAAGCAAAAAAATCACCCAAGAAACGTGAATAGTTTTCTTGAGTCTTATTAGCTAAACCTTTTTCTATCTCACAATAATTAACAAAGTCAGTGGCATATTTTATTATAGGCTTATTAGAAATCATATAAATACAGGGAATAAATTAAAATGTTATAACCATTATCTTATAATTAAGTAAAAAGTAATATATCTTACTTCTCATTATGTATATTAATTAACCTTACATTATAATTATACATATAATATACAGATAAATCAATATATCTTTATATTAATAAATAGTTAGTCCCATTAAACTAATGCTTGGATTAACTAACAGAATCATTTTTAAAATAATTAAAAATATTCCTATAGTAACTAAACAAAAAACAAGAATAGCCAAAAAGAAAAAAAATTTAAAAACTCCTTCTCCCATATTATTTATTTTAATTAATTATAAAATATTTTATCTCCATAACGTAAATCTATATACTTTTTACCCTGCAATTCGCCTTTCATTTCCTTTTCTAAGGTAAAAAGACTTTTAATTTGCTCATCACAATCATTTTTAAGGCTAAAATACACCTCTAGACCGTTGTTTAGCTTAATTTTTACAGTATTATACCTTTCTTCATCCAAAATGATATTTTTAAGCCCAAAATCGGTACTTTCATATAATTTATTATATAATTTTAGACAAAAGTTGATATATTCATCATCTAAATCAACTTTTTTTACATTATCATCAACTTTATCATTACCGATATTTTCTATAATAGGATAAAGATTTTCTTTTTTATAATTATCATCAATTTTAATACAATTATTTTTATCAAGTTTAGATAAAATACTATATTTTTTAGAATCATTATTAATAGAATTACTGGAAGTATTATCAGTATTATTATCCATTGTTGAAGTATTTGATAATTCTTTTTCAACAACCTTACAATCAATTTTATACGAAATAATATTTCCTTCTTTATCCAAGAAAAAATATACCCCTTTTTCTAAAAAAATAATAGCTTGCTGGCGTTCTTCTATCTCTATAATTAAATTTCTTTTTAATATATTTTTTTTAATACTGACACTCATGAAATTAAAATCTTGCAAGTTAGTAGTTAATTTATTCTTATTAAATAATATTAAATTATCTTGTGAAAACATTAAAAATTTATTATTTTTTTGCTCGGAAATAATGTTTTCTAGACTTTCACGATCAATCGTGTTTAATCCTTTTATTTGTATATCTTTTATACAAAAAACTTTAGAAAATAGTAGACAAAGTATGGCTATTACAACAACTAAAAAAGAAATAATAATAAACCAAAAAAGATTTTTTTCCTTTCTTTTAGAAGGGGCTCGGAATGAACCGGAAACAGTTTTTCTATTCTGTTCAGAAAAAGAATAACTTCTTACAACTCTTTTTTTCATACTATTTTTCTTTTAATACTGTGATTTAATCTAATCAATAATTCATAACTTAACATATTTATTTTATCACTCAAATTTTCCACTGAATTATCCATATTTCTTACTTCTGATATTATATTAACATTATCCCCTATTTCTACAGACTTATTATCAAAATTTAAACAAGTTAAATTCATGCATATTTTACCATTAATTTTAGCCCAAAAAATATTATCATCTTTATTGTATAAAAATTTTGTACAATCAGATAATCTTCTGTCCAAGCCCTCAAAATAACCAAAAGGAATTACGGCAATATTAGCTTCTTGATCTAAATGAAAATCATTTCCATAAGAAATTACTTCTCCGGCCCTTACTCTTCTGAGAGCTATAATAGTGGAATTAACCCTTAAAGCTGGTTTTAAATTTAAAGCTTTTTCAAAATTTATGTCCGATATTTTAAAAGGATTATACCCATAAAAAGATATTCCGGGTCTAAAAGCATTGAATATTTTATTATTTAATACAAAAATTCCGGCTGAATTTCCTAAATGAATCCATTTAGGATAAATTTTATTATTGTGTAATATTTCTAAATTTAATAAAAATCTATCTTCTTGAATTTGATTTAGTTTACTATTAGAATCATCAGCCTGAGCTAAATGCGAACAAACCCCATTTATTTCTACCTTATTAATATATTTTTTATTATTCTCTAAAAATAGTTCTAAATTATCTATTCCTTCCCTATTCATTCCAGTATTTAAAAATAAATGAATATTAGCTTTCTTACCAAATTTTGATAAATATTTGATAGTAGCATCATTATAAACCACAAATTCGGTTCTTTTTAATTTACAATAATGATAAGCTTTTAAAGGCATTTCACTTAAAATTAAAACTTTACCTTTAAAATATTTATATACTATTTGAGCTTCCGGAAAAGAATCTACCGCTACCATTTTAATTGAAGTTTCATTTAATATCTGGCAAATTTCTTTTAAACCATGACCATAGGCATTAGATTTTAAAACCGGAAACATTTCAGCTTGTTCTTGGAGTGATGACAAATAAGATAAATTATTAATTAAATTATCCTTCAATATTTCAATAATATTTAAAGATTTATACTTCGGTTTTATTATTTTTCTAATAACATCCATCATAAAAATTAATTTAATCTTATCACCTTCCCTTTTCCACTAGAAAGCTTATCATTTATTAAATTGGTGTTAATGTTTTGTAAACTACCTGATAATTCTTGATTAACAAAATCATCTCTTACAGTATATTTTATACCAGTTAATAGATCAGGAATTTTTCCATAA
>CAYMMH010000054.1:0-4150 GCA_964391525.1 uncultured Gammaproteobacteria bacterium
GAAAAATTCTTTTTACTATAGTAGTTTTTCCAACTTGTCTAGAACCAAGTAATATTAGAATTTGTTTATATTTATTAAAATGTTGACTTATTTTATTATCAAGATGTCTTTGCATAAAAGTATATTACTTTTTTAGCATCTAATGTATAAAAAGATATATCTTTTTATACATATATTATATATTATAATAAAAAATAAGTAAAGAGTTGCGATTTTATCCCTATTTTGATTGATTAAACTCACAAATACCCCTAAAATCACAAAAAGGACAAGTAAAACGATCAGGGTTTGGTAAAAACTCTCTCTTCTCTATTTCCTTAATACTATTCAATAACCAATCTTCTACTTTTTCCATATCTTTATCTTTAGCTTCAAAACTTAATTTTTCTCCACTTTCTAAATAATAATAACTTAATTTAGTAGCTTTAATACCAAAAGCAGCCTCGCTTACCATCTTGTATAAAAGTAATTGACGACGATCCTCGGTTTCCAGTTTTTCCTTGCCAGAACCAGTTTTATAATCAATAATTTCAAATTGATCATCAGCTATCTTATCAATTCTATCAATCTTGCCCTTAATAAAATAATCTTTAAATTTAAAACGAAAATCTTTTTCCAAAAAACAAACATCCGGTAAATCCTCCGATATTAATTTTTTATAAAAATCCATTACTATTTTTAATCCTTTTTCATAATACTCCTCTTTGGTTTTTAAATTACCATATCCCTCATCTACCCAAAAATGTTTATACCATTCTAAAATCTTTTTCTCACTTAAAAAATCTTTACTACTATCTTTTTTTGAAAATAAATCTTTTTGTAAATTATTATTAACAATAAGTGGAAGTAAAAAATTATATAGAACATTATGAATCACTCGTCCAAAAACTAAACTTGGCTTATCCTCGGAAGCCGGTATTTTTAATAAATGAGCATATTTATACTGTAAAGGACATTTGGAAAAAGCGGCAAATTGAGAAAAAGAAAAATAATTTGGTAATTTATATTTTTCAGAACCTACTTCTTTTTTAGGTTTAGCTTCAATAAAGGATTTCATATCTTTCATAAATTCTAATTCAGAAAAATCTATATCTTTAATAATTTCAGGTTTTATTCCAGCTTCATCTAAAAAGGGTGATAGACGTTTTTCTCTAGCCCCGCCATAATTTCTTGATCCACTTAAGAATAAAGCTAATTTGGCTCTAGTCAGAGCTACATAAAATAAACGACGTTCCTCTTCAATATGAAAATTTTCATCACTAACTATTTTTTCTTTTATTAATTCCTTAATTACCGGAATTTTATCTGCTCTATTATCACTCGGAAAACGACGTTCTACTAAATCAACTAAAAAAACATACTTAAACTCCAAACCCTTAGAAGAATGGACCGTCATTACTTTAACGGTATCAACATCAACAAAATCATTTTTTAAAGTTCCAGTGTCACCGGCTTCTAATTCAAAATTTAAAGCTTCAATAAAATCAATTAAACGAACATCTTCCCCGCTTTCTTCAAACTTCTTTATTTTTTGATACAATTGATTTATATATGAAAAAATTTCTCTATCCTTTTCATGATTTAAGTTTTTTAATATTTCACTTTCATAAATAAATTTTATAAAAATAAAGCTTGGTTTCTTATTATTAACAAAGACGGAATGATTTTCCACTAATCTTAATAACTTATTTATTTTATTAACGGCTAATGGATCTAATCCCTTAATTTTATCGGCTTGTTTTAGAACATCAAATAAAGAAGAATAAGTTCGTCGAGCTTCAGAATTTAAAACCATTATATCATTATATGAAATTTTAAATTCTTCCATATTTAAAACTCGGAATAAAGCCGATGATTCTTTATAATTATCTAATAATTTAAAATAGGAAATTATATCAAGCACTATTGGTTTAAAATATAATCCCTTAAGAGAAACAAAATGGTTAGGAATATCTAAGCGAGTTAATTCTTTAGTATATTTATCAGCTGAATCATTGGTTCTACATAAAACAGCAAAATCCGACCAATTAGTATCACTTTCTCTTTCATAAATTTCTTTTATTTTAGCTCCAACAAAAGATAACTCATCTGATTCTTCGGCAAAACTAAAAGCTGATATGGCTTTATTATTATTGGCAAAGTCAGAAACAGAAATTAAACGTTTACTTATATTTAATTTAACTTCTAAACGATTAGGATCGTTGTTTTTTATAAACCGATAAGCACAATCTAAAATTTCTTGTTGGGAACGATAATTTTTATTCAATACTATCTCCTTAGTTTTGGGATAATCATCTTTAAATTGCATAATATTAGAAATAGAAGCCCCCCGAAATTTATAAATAGATTGATCATCATCTCCCACTACCATTAAATTATTACTTTTTTGGGATAATACCTTTACTAATTCATATTGCGATAAATTAGTATCTTGAAATTCATCAACCATTATATATTTAAATTTATCTTGATAAATTTTTAAAATATTAGGACGTTGATGAAATAATTTTATAGTATAATTTATTAAATCACCAAAATCTAAATAATTATTTTCTAATAATAATTTATTATATAATTCATAAGCAGCCGATAATTCTTTTAAACGATCTAAATCTAATTCTTCAACCTCATCTTTTTTCTTTTTATTTCCAATTTTCTTTATTACCTTATTATAATCTTCAGCTGAAATATTTTCATCTTTCAAATGAGAAAAATGATTTAATAGTTCCCTTATAAACTTATTGGGGTTAGCTATTGAGGTGTAATACTTTAAATTAAATAATTCTAAATTCTTTTTTAGAAAAACCCACTGAGCTGTTCCATCTAATAGTTTAAATTCGGGATTTAAACCTATTTCCAAACCTTGTTGACGTAAAATTCTTTCGCAAAAACCATGAAAAGTATGTATCCATAAATCCACATATCCATAAGGCAATATTCTATCAGCTCGTTCTTCCATTTCTCCGGCCGCTTTTTCGGTAAAAGTTAAGAGTAGAATATCATCAGTTTTATTCTTTTTTTCCATAACTAAGTAAGCTAAACGATTAATTAAAACCATCGTTTTACCTGTTCCGGCTCCAGCTACTACTAATAATGGTCCAGCTTCATGTTTAACGGCCAATAATTGTTCTTTATTTAATTTTTTTAATTCTTCTAACATGTTTTATTAATTAATTTTTAAAACATTTTTTATAACTTCTTTGTTTTTTATATCACCAATAGCGGCTAAATTAAGATTTTTATTAATAAATACTTTTTTAGCTATTCGTTTAATATCTTCAGCTGTAATTCTTTTTATTTTATTTAAAAATTCTTCCGGTGATAAAAACTTTTTTCTATTTTCAATAAATTGATGAGCATACCAAGAAGAAAAATCATCACTACCTTCCATATGAACCGTAGTTTTACCACTAATTAAATCTTTAGCTTTTTGTAATTCTTCTTTTCCCACTAAATTATTTTTTAATTCTTGATGACAATTTAAAATGGCTTGAATAGCTTCTTTTAATTTATTATTGGGAATACCCGCCTGTGAACTTATATAACCACTATCAGTATATGTTTCGACACTTGATTTAACAAAATAGGCCAAGCCTCGACGTTCTCTAATTTCAGTAAATAAACGAGAACTCATAGATCCACCTAAGATGACAGACAATAATTTTAAAATATACTCATCAGGATGATTAGCTGGAAAAGCTCTAAAACCTAAAGACAATACGATTTGATCTGTTTTTTTAGTTTTTATTATTAAATTTGGCTTAATTTGTTTTTCAACAACTTTAAGTTTATTTTTATAATTATTTTTTTTAAATAAAGAAAAATTCTTTATTAATATTTTTTTAATATCTTTATCAGAGAAATTACCAGCTATAAAGACGGCCATATTTTTAACACCATATTGATTAGAAAAATATTTAATAAAATCCGACCGTTTAAAATTTCTTATTGTTTCTTTATTACCAATAGTATCCCAACCAGCCGGAGTATCACCATATAGACAATTCTCAAAGACATCTTCAATTTTTATTCTAGGATTATCTTCATACATATTTAATTCTTCAATAATTACTCCTTTTTCTTTTTCTATTTCTTGACTATCAAATTTAGAATTAAGCAACATATCGCTTAAAATGTCTAAGGATACTTC